>DAOVQR010000093.1 GCA_030628575.1 bacterium | reverse complement strand
TTAATTATACCATAAAACGGGCGTAATTTCTATGATAAAAATACGAGTATTTTGTGGATAAAAATCTATTTTTAAATGACTATAGAAAATTTAATTGGCGACAGCCCCTTTATAGTTTTTAGTTTATATTAAGTTTTTAATTGTCTAAGAGCTAAAGACTGATTAATGACACCTGATAACTGATAACTTACAACTGATTTACATTTTACCTGAAAAAGAGAATAAAAAAAAGAGGCAGATGTCTACTGCCCTTTATGCCAATATATTTTAATAATTTTTATTGGAATTAGAATGTTTTTTATAGAATTCTATTACTTTTTTATCATACGAATTATCCCCGCATTCTAAAAGTATTTTATTTAATTTTTCCTCGCTTTTTAAATAAGGAAAAAGATCTTCCCCTTGTTCTTTTAATGGTCTTAGAACATCTCTTATAACCATGTAATGGACAAGGCATTCTTCTTTAATGTGTTTTTCTTCACTTTTCACATGATCTTCACTGGCTATATAAGGATGGTCTAATTTTATATGGAGCATCTCATGATAGAGACAAACAATTATAAGTCTCTTAACAATTTTTTTAGAAAAATTTTTCCTATTTAATAGGTTAAGAGTAAATGCTGCTGACCAACTTATAACATAATATCCCTTGGGGGATAATTTCGTCATAGCAAATACACCTTTATCTTTTGTAACTTTTCCAATTGCTGCAATCATTTCAAAGAATAATTTTTTATCTCGCAACTTGTACTGTGTTTGCATTATCATAGCATGGATTTGAGGTAACTCATTTTTGTTGTCGATGCTTTCTGTGATAGCTTGAACTATTATTTCTTTTCTTACCTTTTCCATTAATTCCGGAGAAGGAAGATTATTGTGATCATATATTTTAGGAGACGAGGTTGATTTTTGGGGAACTGGTTTGTTAAGATTTATCAGGCAAGTAACTATTATACCAACGATAATGATTAAGATTATGATTTTAACCCAAAGAAATCCATTCTTATTTACATTCAATTGTAATCACCTCTTTTTAATTTGCACTGTCCAATGCGCTATCGGTATAGCAGATAAATACCCAAATGTCAATGGATAAAAAAAGGGGGAAGGATAAATCCTTTCCCCTTTTGATATATAAAAGAAGAAAACCATATCAACCGACAAAACAGGTTGTATATTGCCTGCAGAATGTGTGATTTAATCAAAAATATTATATAAATTAAGCATTAAGTTAGAAAATGGGATCAGGTATTTTACCTGATCTTTTTTATTTTGCCCAAAGTACTGATTTTTTGTAGGCGTCGAGATTTTCAATGGCAATACCCGTTCCTTTTACCACACACAAATCGGGTTCTTCAGCAAGTTCGCAGGGTACACCAGAAACATTAGTTAAAAGTTTATCTAAATTACGGAGTTGTCCACCGCCACCGGTGATTATTATTCCTTTATCCATTACGTCGGCCGCCAATTCCGGCGGTGTTTTTTGCAGGACAGTTTTTATGGCTGCAATTATTTCTTTTAATACTGGTTTTAGAGCATTAATAACACCATCTGTTTTAATAATTATGCTTTCTGGTAAGCCAGTGATTGCATTACAGCCAGAAACCTCCATTGAAAGTTCTTTTTTAAGAGGAAGTGCGCTACCGATTTTGATTTTTACTTTTTCGGCAGTTCGTTCGCCGATTACTAAATTATGTTTTTTACGAGTGTAGTTGGTAATTGCTTCATCCATTTTATTACCGCCTATTCTAACAGACGACGATGTTACAATATCACCCAATGAGATTACAGCAATTTCTGTTGTTCCACCACCAACATCAATAACCATATGGCCAGAAGATGAAGCAATAGGGATACCAGCACCTAAAGCAGCAGCAATTGGTGCTTTTATTATATAGGCATTTTTTGCTCCAGCCGAAAGACAGGCATCAATAACTGCCCTTCTTTCGGTAGAAGTGATTCCTGCGGGAATAGCAATCATTATATCAGGTCTAATTAGTCGAATACGACCGCCAAGTGTATCAATAAAATATTTGAGCATTGCCTGAGTTATGCGATAACTTGCTATTACCCCATCTTTTAATGGATGGGCGGCAACAATGGATTCTGGAGTTCGTCCCAGCATTTCTTTTGCTTCATTGCCAATTGCCATAACTTTATTGTCAGCAGCTTCAATTGCTACTACACAAGGTTCATTAACAACAATACCCTTCCCAGGGATATATACTAATACATTGGTTGTTCCAAGATCTATTCCAAGACGTTTTAAAAACATAGTTAATTAGTTAAATGGTTGAGTAGTTAATTAGTTATTTTTATTTTTGTTTTCAAAAACTTAATAAAACCATTTATTCCTTTTATTTTTTCTGTTAGCCATTTTTGTTTCTCATTATAAAATTTATTACTATCTAACTATTTAACTATTCAACTCTTTTTATCTCTGCTCCAATTTTGCGCAATCTATCAGCTAAATTTTCATATCCTCTTTCAATTCCATAGGTATTTTTTAAAATTGATTTACCGCGGGCTGCCAGCATTGCTACCAGAATGATTGCTGACGGTCTTAAAGCAGGAGGAGCTATGATTGTTGCACCATAAAGAGAAGTTGGACCTTGAACATAAACTCGATGCGGATCAACTTGTTCTATTTTTGCTCCTAATTTGTTTAATGCCTTGTAATACAAAGCGCGACTTTCATATGTCCAATCGTGAATTAGGGTCTTGCCTTTAGCACGAGTGGCGATTGGCACAAAAAATGGCAGATTATCTTGATTAATTCCAGGAAATGGTAAGGCATGAATTTTTTCGGGAGATGCCACTAGATTTGATTTATAAGTTTTAATATCAACTAAATCGGTCTTTCCATTTTTTGCTTTGTATGATGCAGTGATTTTATATTTAAATCCCATTTTTTCCAGTTTAAGAAGTTCGAGTTCTAGAAAATCAATCGGACATCTTTTAATAATGATTTTTGAGTTAGTTGTTGCCGCGAGTGATATAAAAAACATTGATTCAATAGGATCTTCTGCCAGGAAATACTCGATTTTTTTATTAATCATTTCACGACCGTGAATTGTCAAACTGGTAGTACCAATTCCTTCAATTTTTATCCAAAGTTTTTGTAAAAAGAAACATAAATCCTGTACTTGATAGTTTGCTGATGCAAATTTGATTTGAGTTATACCAGAAATTAATGCTGCTGCCATTATTGCATTTTCCGTTACTGTGTCACCTGCTTCGTATAGTATAATTTTGCGTTCCTTTTGTGCTTTACTATTTTTAATATAGTAATAATTGTTTTTCCATTTAATATTAATACCAAATTTTTCCAAAGCAAATTTATGCGGATTTAAACTTCGTTTACCAAGTTTACATCCGCCAGAGGCCGGTAATTTGAATTTTTTAATACAGTGCGAAAGAACACTGATAAAAAGAATTATTATTCTGGTTTTTTGAGCAGCTTTAAAATCCAAATTTTTCAGATCATATTTTTTAGGTGGAGTGATTTTTAACTGGTGATTATTTAAATATTTTATTTTTACTCCAATACTAATCAAAATCTCAATTAAACGTTTAACCTCTTCGATTCGCGGTACATCGTTTATTATTGTGGTATTGGAATTTAAAAGTGAAGCAATAATAACAGGCAGTGCTCCATTTTTTGAAGTATTGGTAATAATTTCTCCAGATAATTTTTTGTTACCATTAACAATAAATTTTGACATAATAATCCTTATTCAAATTTATCAATTTTACGGACGTCTATCATTTTATAATAGAATAGCCTTTGGATAAATTTGATTAGTGTAAAACGTAAAGTGCAAAACGCAAAATAACAATATAAAACATAAAACAATTTTAAATTACCAATTTTAAATTTT
>DAOVQR010000063.1 GCA_030628575.1 bacterium | reverse complement strand
TTCTATCACAATAATAGCAAAAAAAGACGAAGTGGAATCACTAACAACAACTGATTATTATGATCCACAAACAACTTTACCCAAGAGCAATAACAATCTCAGTTTAACGAATGAATTAAGAATGCCTGTAGTTGATTATTCTCAATTAACCAACAAAGAGATTAAAAGAGGATATTATCTCAAAAACTGGGAAGAAAAATTGATGAATGATCTGCTTATGCGTCTTGGTTCAGGATTTGAGTGTAGCAAGAAACTACAGAAAAAAGCCCGCTCCATTACTTACGGAAAATTTCAATCACGATATGAATCTGATCATCTTTTATTGATATTCATGGTGGATTCTTATTGGAGCTATCCAATGTTTTGGCAGCATTTTAATGAAAATATTCTTCCGAAAATTAGAGATAAGATATCTAATTTTAATGTTATTGGAGTTGCTGTAAAACGCAACTTTGTTTATAAAAAACATATTGTAATTTTGCTTGGAAAGAAATAGTTTGAGATCTATCGATACAATATCTTAAACGAGCGGGGAATGAATAACCCCGCTCTTTTTATTGACATAACTTGTTTTTTCTGCTAAATTATAAATAATTTGCTTGAAATATTCAGCAAGTATTATTAAAAATTGAAGGAGTGAGTGATGTGAAAAAAGTTATTTTGGTAGTTTTGTTTGTAATTTGTTTGTTAATTTTTTCAGGATGTGAAGAAACCCAAGAAACAAAAATTAGGAAAGCCGAATATGTAATGAATATTTTTTTGAGCGCCATCAGAGAAAATAAGCAAAATATTATCAATAGTTATTTACCTGACGATCGAAAATTGGAAACTTCGAATTTTATTTCAAATTATCCGTACTTAGATAATATTTTTGGCAAAGTTAATTATTGGAACTTCAATAGAGAAAAAACAAGAATTTCCAATAATAATATATATTTTACCATTAGTATCTATTATCAAATTCATAATAGAAGAAGATATCGGGTATATGTATTTGAATTAAAACCGCACAATGGCCAATGGTTAGTGAACAATGGTAAGGAGGTGGAAGAAGGTGAATATGATGGAAGAGGATCTTTTCCTTCCAGTAAGGGTGAAATAGAGAATTTTGATGGAGCATTTATAATAAATAAAAAAATAATATTTTTATTGATAATAATATGTTCTTTCTTAGTAATATTATTTATAATTCGTAAAAGGAGGTGAAATAGTGGATAAGGAAAGACGTTATAAAACGTCATACGGTGTTTGTAAAAATGTTGAAAATCTTGGAACGATAATACTTTGGTTTGGTGTTATTCTTTTTGGGATTTCGATACTTGGAACGTTGTGGAGAAGCATAACGGATATTAGCTGGATGATATTGTTTGCCGGTTATTTACTGGGAATTATTCTAGTAATAATCGGAACACTGACTACAGCGATTTCCCAAGGGTTGTTGGCAGTTATTGATACTGAAAACAATACGAGAGAAATTGCAAATTGTATGAAAAAATTTACAAAATAAATTAATCTTTGTGAAATAAGCGGGGTAGAAGTAAAATAACCCCGCTTTTTTATTTGCTCAAAATTGATCTAAATGATAGAATAAATATATATGAAATATGTTGTATTTTCAGATGGTGGGGCAAGGGGAAATCCAGGACCAGCAGGATTCGGATTTTTAATAAAATCCGAAAAATCTCAAAAACCAAATCTCAAATCTCAAACCCATTCGATACATTCAATAAATTTAGTGCAGGCAAGCTCAGGGCAGGCAAATTCTAACCCCAAAACAATTACTGGTTCGGGATATATTGGGGTTGCCACTAATAATCAGGCAGAATATAGGGGCGTGATTGCAGCGTTGACAAAATTATATGAAATAGACAATCATCCAGAAGATATCCAAGTTAATTTAGATTCAAAATTAATAGTTGAACAAATGAATGGAGTTTATAAAATAAAAAGTGATAATATTAAACCGCTATATTGGGACTTACGAGACATTGTTAATCAATTAGGAATATCAGTTAAATTCAAACATATTCCACGTGAAAAAAACAAAGAAGCGGATAAATTGGTCAATGAGGAGATTGACAGGGGAAAGTATTAAAGTAGTAAAGCAATATAGTAATAAAGTAGTAGAGTAATATAGTAATAAAGTAGTAAAGCAATATAGTAATAAAGTAGTAGAGTAATATAGTAATAAAGCAGTAAAGCAATATAGTAATAAAGTAGTAAAGCAATATAGTAATAAAGCGGGGGAGTAATGAAAAATGGAAATTTCTGGAAATTAAAAGTAGTTCAAAAAGCACATAAATTAGTTTTGGAGATTTATGAATCAACAGCCAATTTTCCCAAAGAAGAAAAATTCGGTTTGATTAGTCAAATGAGAAGATGCAGCGTATCAGTTGTTGCAAACATTGTAGAATCTTCAAAAAGAAAAACACTTAAAGATAAGAGAAATTTTTATAATATTGCGCAAGGATCATTAGAAGAATTAAAATATTATCTAGTTCTATCATATGATTTAAAATATATTTGTATAGAGAAAAGTAATAATTTAATTCAAGTGGGTAATGAAGTTGGTGCAATGCTAAATAGTTTATCAAAAAAATTAAAATATTAATTTACTTATTACTAAATTTGCTTAATACTTTATTGCTTTATTACTTAATACTAGAGGAGAAACTATGTTTCGACAAGTTGATCCAAAACAAGATTTTATTAAACTGGAACATAATATTATCAAGTTTTGGCAAAAAAATAAGATAATGGAAAAATATTTAGCCAAAAACGAGAAATCTAAAAAAAGATGGTCTTTTTTAGATGGACCAATTACTGCCAACAATCCCATGGGTGTTCATCATGCTTGGGGTAGAACTTTAAAAGATTTATGGCAAAGATATTATACTATGAAAGGTTACAGGCAACGTTATCAAAATGGTTTTGATTGCCAAGGTTTATGGGTTGAAGTAGAAGTAGAAAAAGAGCTTGGTTTTAAGAATAAAAAAGATATTGAAAAATATGGTATTGGAAAATTTGTTGATAAATGCAAGGATAGAGTTTCAAAATATGCAAAAGTTATGACCAAACAATCCGAGAGATTAGCCGAGTGGATGCATTGGGATAATTCCTATTTTACTATGAGCGATGCCAATAATTACACTATTTGGCACTTTTTGAAAGTTTGTCATAACAATGGTTGGATATATCAGGGAACAGATTCTGTTCCATGGTGTCCAAGATGTGGAACGGCAATTTCTCAGCATGAAATGCTTACAGAAGAATATAAGGAGGTCGTACACGATTCAATATTTTTTATGTTGCCATTAAAAGATAAAAAATATGAAAATACTAGTTTATTGATTTGGACAACCACACCATGGACTATCCCAGCAAATGTGGCAGTGGCAGTTGATCCTAAAAAGGACTATATTGTTGTAAAAAAAGATGGCAAAAAGTTGATTTTATTAAAATCACGAGCGAATAATGTATTCGGTAATAAATATACGAGCGTGAAGGAAATAAAAGGAAAAGAGTTAATTGGACTTGAATACGAAGGACCATTTGATGATATTAAAGGTATAGAAGATCAATTGGGAAATTACAAACGAAGAGTTATAGAATCTGATGATATGATTTTACCTATTACCGATGAAGAAGGAACTGGAATAGTGCATATCGCGACAGGAGCTGGTTCAGAGGATTTTAAATTAGGTCAAAAACACGGAATACCGGTTGTTAATGTAATTGAGGAAGATGCTCGGTATTTATCTTTTATGGGTTATTTAATAGGAAAAAATGCAAAAAAAAATCCTAATATAATTTTTGATTTAATTAAAAAGAAAATGGAGGGAAAATTTTTCTTTAAAATTATGCCCTATAAACACAGATATCCAACCTGTTGGCGTTGCAAAACAGAATTGGTCTGGCGTAACGTAGCCGAATGGTACATCGCCATGGATAAAAAAAGCGAAAAGCGAAAAGCGAAAAGCGAAAAAAATAAAACATTCAGAGAAAAAATGATTGGGGTGGCAAAAAAGATTAATTGGTTACCAAAATGGGGTTTGGACAGAGAATTAGATTGGCTTAAAAATATGCATGATTGGCTTATTTCTAAAAAGCGTTATTGGGGATTAGCTTTGCCGATTTGGAAATGCAAAGAATGTGGCAATTTTGAAGTGATTGGATCAAAAGAGGAGTTAAAAGAAAAAGCAGTGGAAGGATGGAATAAATTTAAAGAACATTCACCGCATAGACCATGGATTGATGAAGTGAAAATCAAGTGTGAAAAATGTGGACGTGAAATGTATAGAATACCCGATGTTGGTAATCCCTGGCTTGATGCTGGCATAGTCCCATTTTCCACGTATATTGATCCTAAAACCAAAAAAGTTAGCTATATGACAGACAAGAAATATTGGAAAAAATGGTTTCCTGCTGACTTTATTACGGAATGTTTTCCTGGGCAATTTAAAAACTGGTTTTATGCTTTGATTGCTATGAGTAGTGTGTTGGAAGATACAAATCCGTATAAAACACTATTGGGTCATGGATTAGTTCGTGATGAACACGGTCGTGAAATGCATAAATCAACAGGTAACGCTATTTTATTTGATGAGGCAGCGGAGAAAATGGGAGCTGACGTTATGCGTTGGATGTATGCTAGACAAAACCCTATTCAGAATTTGAATTTTGGTTATAGACCAGCAAATGAAATATTGAGAAGACATATTTTGATTTTCTGGAATACATATTCATTTTTTGTTACATACGCCAATATAGATGGATGGAGTCCAGATAAAATGCAGAATGCAGAATGCAGAATGCAGAATGTTTTAGATAAATGGATTTTGGCACGATTAAATTTGTTAATAAAACAAGTAGATCAACATCTATTAAAATATAATTCTTACAAGGCAATGGAAGTGATCGAAGATTTTATCAATGATTTGTCAACTTGGTATTTAAGACGTTCTAGAAAACGTCGAGATAAGGCATTTTATCAGACAATGTATAATGTGATTATGGATTTGTGTTGTTTGATTGCGCCGATAGCTCCTCATTTTGTAGAAACTATTTATCAAAACCTTATAAACTCCAAATCGCAAAAAGAATCAATCCATTTGAATGACTGGCCAGAAGTTGATGAAAAATTGATAGATAAAAAATTGCTTGAGAAAATGGATAAAGTCAGACAAATTGTTGAAGGTGTACATTCATTGAGAAAAAAGTATTCTCTAAAAGTTCGTCAACCTTTGTCAAAGTTAGCAATATCAAAAGCAAACTTGGGAAATGAAGAACTGTTGCAG
>DAOVQR010000098.1 GCA_030628575.1 bacterium | reverse complement strand
GAATGTATAAATGAACCTAACATATTTATTGCTAAATTAAATGTATGACCGCCAATGAGAATAATAGCAAATAATAACCAACCTACTGCAGGAATTCCAAGAGTAAGGGAAGCAATCATATTAACAACAAATGCAATGATTGCCGTAGCTAAGCCCAAAGCCAGTAGACGAGTATATGATAATGTATCAGATAAAAATCCAACTGCATCATATAGCGATAGTATTCCGCTTGGCAGTTTCATAAAGATATTTTTTTGTTTGCGTCCTTGGGTAAATACTAAAACTATTAAACCAATATACAATAAAATCTGCCAAATTCCAATTTGAGCTGCAGGCAAAACTCCCATTTTGGCTAGAGCAAATCCAATTAATACTATTAAAAAATAAAGCCACGGTAATTCATCGAGCAAAGCATCTTTGGTTCTTCCACTAACTATATTCCAATACATTTTGCAAGCAATTCCAAACCAGATTTGAAGTAGTCCCAGACCTAAAGCTAAAATCATTATTGTCATAGGACTTTTAACTGGGTCAACAATTCTTATATATTTTAGTTTATCAGCCAGCCAAGTCCATTTAAATGTATCTAGTTCAATACCAAACCAGCCGCCAGCTAGAGCGCCGACAAATAATGTTGCCCATCCAGCGTAATTCAATAAACGAATCAATAAATAATCCCATTTTTTTAGCATTAAATAAGTAACAATAATAATGATTAGACCATAGCCGGCATCAGTTAGACATAGAGCAAAAAATAAAATGAAAAATGGAGCCAACCATGTGGTGGGATCTGGTTCATCATATTTGGGCATTCCATAGATATTGGTAACTGCTTCAAACGGTTTAATAAATTTATTATTTTTTAGTATCACAGGAGGTTGTTCTTTTTCTTCAAGTTTTAAAATACTAAGAGAGATATTTTTGGTGATATTACTAAGTTCATTTTTGACTTTATCTAGAGTATCAACTCTAACCCAAGCATTTAAAATAAATGTATTATTAGTGGATATTGTTTTTTGTTGTGTTTCGGATAAATTTTCTTTCCAGCTAAGATAATCATAAATACACATTAAATTCAATTTTTGAGGAAAATATGATTTGATTTTTGCCTCGAATTGTTTTTTTTGCTCTCTTATTCTTTTGCCTTCTAGTTTAAGATTTTTTATTTCATCATCAATTTTACCCTCATATTTTGTCAAATATTCAGCAGATTGAAAATTTAGTTCATTTAAAAGCGGATTGATTTTTTTGGATAATTCTTCTGGTTCCTGAGGAAAAATTAATAGAAATTTTTGCAATCTAGAATTTGTATCTAAACTGAGGATTTTCTCAACGCTCGTCAATTTGGTAATATCAGCTAATTTTTTGCTGAATTCTGGCCATTTATCAATTAAGATACTGCCTAGTATAAATTGATAATTTCCCAATGATTTTAATTGAGAAATAGGAATTTTTAGATTTGACCAATCGCGCAATAATTCTAATTGCTGTTTTATTTTTTCTTTTTCTCGTTCAATTGTCAGCATTTGCGATTCAATTTGTTTAATATCTTTGACAAAAGCCATATAGTCAGTTTTTATCCGTTTGGCAAATTCAGATTTATCGATTTTCGGTAAGTCGCCCATAAACCCCTGAATCATACCTGGTTTATTTTTAGTATCATAACGATTTAAGAAATCAATAGCGAATTTTATTTCAGCAATATCAAATTCCATTTGTCCCTTGCCAGTAAAATAGACATTTTCCCCTAAAACGCGCGCCAGTAATTCTTTATTTGGTTCAATAATTTCAGCACAACCCATTTGCTGCAATTTCTTTAGGATTTTTTCTTTATTCTCTTGGATACCAACAATATTTATTTTTTCCATTTTAGCTACAGCCATTTTACTCCTACGAATCGCTACGAATATTTACAAATGATTACTTAATATTCAAAATTTCTTCGACAACTAAGTCAGTTCCTTTATTGATATCAACCTTAGATAAGTTTTGGAGTTCTTTATCCTTGTTTTGAAAAATTTGTTGTGCCTGTTTTTCTGCTTCTTCTTGAGCTGTTGCGATTAATTCTGTTTCTTCTTTTTGCAGATTTTCTTTAGCTTCTGCTTTAATTTTATCTTGATTGATTTTTGCCTGTTCCAAGTTCTTTTTAGATTTTTCTTGAGCATCAGCAATAATTTTTTCTGCTTCTTGTTCTTGTGATTTAATTTCTTTCACTATATTTTCCATATAAACTACTCCGTTTATTAGTGATAATTCGAATATTACAAATCAAATCCGAATGCTTCAAATAGTATTTAAATAAAGCACTACAAATGCACATATCCAAATATCTCATTTGTGGCATTCGAATACCATTCGTAGATTAGAATTATACAGAATAAACAGACTCAAATTGAGAGTCCATTATTTTTTTCTTTCATATTATATGATAAAGATAAATATACTTTTCGTCAACCCTATGATACTTGAACAGATATAAAATTTATGTTAAATTTGCTAAATTAGTATTATATCTTTTTTGTTTTATATAAAGTAAAATAAGATTATGGATTTGACTGATAAAAATACAATTAAACAAATTTTAAAAGATAATAAGATTTGGGCTAAGAAAAAGCTTGGTCAACATTTTTTAGTATCGCAAAAAGTTTTGGATAAAATCATCAAAACAGCGGATATTAATCAAAATGATAAAGTTTTAGAAATTGGTCCAGGATTAGGAGTGCTAACGCAAGAATTAGCGAAAAATGCGAAACTGGTTTTGGGAATTGAAAAAGATAGAAATTTTGTGGAATGGCTAAGAAAGTATTTTAAAGGCAAGAAAAATGTGAAAATTGTTTGCGATGATATCTTAACTTACAACTTAAATCTTATAACTGATAACTATAAGATTGTATCCAATCTTCCTTATCAGATTACTTCACCGGTGATGAGAAAATTTCTACAAGGTGTAGAAGGGGTAGGGAGTGTAGAAGGTGGTAGAAGGGGAAGACCAGAAATGATGGTTTTGATGGTGCAAAGAGAAATGGCTGAAAGGATTACTGCCAAAGCCGGAAGTTCAAAACGAGGTTTTTTGACAGTATTGGTAGAGTATTACGTTAAAAATGTTGAAATCGTTGAAATCGTTGATAAAGATTGTTTCTGGCCCGTTCCAGAAGTTGACAGTGCGATTATCAGGATAGTAACAAGTAACAAGCGACAAGTAACAAGTAACAAGAGTATTGATTCAAAAGCATTTTTTTTATTAGTAAAAATTGGATTTAGTCAAAAAAGAAGGCAGATTCACAATCCATTATCAGCAGCATTACACATATCAAAACCAGAAATATATGATATATTAAAATCAGCAGGGATTGATAAAAAACTAAGAGCGGAAGATTTAAGTTTGGAGGAATGGATTGAACTCTACAAACAAGTCCAAAAAACAATCAAAAAATAAAGATATACTCAAAAAATCTGAGAAAATTTCTCAAGATTTTAATGATAATCTAAAACTACTGAAAAAAAATCAGAGTCAGATTATTTCTGATTATCAGAAAGAATTAGAAAAAGCCAAATTATCAGAATTAAGAAAGAAATTATCATGAGTAATAATATTGAATCTAAACAATATATGTATAAAGAGATTGAGCTTAAAAAAGAATTAGGTTCTGATGAGATTGAAAAAGTATCTCAAGAAACAGAAATTGAAAAAGAAAAAAAATCCCCAGCGGATTTAGTTCGAGAGGGAATTCAGACAACCCAATTGCAAGCAAATGCTACAACAATAGAAGGTTATCAGGGTATAAAAAAAGCAAATGAAAAAGTTAATCTAAAAGGGCAAGG
>DAOVQR010000036.1 GCA_030628575.1 bacterium | reverse complement strand
CGAACTACGAATTACGAACTACGAATTTATGATTTATTAGGTGATTATAAACCCGGTAATTTAGCTGAATTGAAAGAAGTTGATCCAGAGGATAAAATTCACGAATTATTAGATCAGAATCAAAGAGTGTGGTTTTATGATTTGACTTATGATACTGAAAATATAGAAAATGCTGAAAAGCATTATTTAGGTAAAGATAAAGAACAAAAAGATCTGATTATTTGGGAAACAACACAAAATAACACAGACGTGAACACAGAAAAACAGATTCCTTAACCGATATATGTGTTTATGCTAAAGTTGTTATTCGAGATTGTTAGAGAATAAACCAGAGATTTGATTGGAGAGATTTATGAAAATTGGGATTGATGCCAGATTTTATAGACGTTCAACTGCAGGGCTTGGAAGATATTCCCAAGCGTTGATTTCACAATTAGCAAAAATTGATAAAATTAATAAGTACATTATCTATTTATCTCCTGAAGATAAAAAAGAATATAATGTCAAGGCAAAAAATTTTAAGCCAAAAATTGTGCCAATCACTCATTATAGTTTGTCCGAACAAACCAAATTCTTAAATATTTTGAATAAAGATAAAAATGATTTGGTTCATTTTCTTAATTTTAATCATCCAATCTTTTATCGCGGTAAGTTTGTTACTACTGTTCATGATTTAACTATTATGTTTTTTCCAACTGGCCGACAACAAAAGTCATTTATTAGACGTTGGGCTTTTAAAACCGTTTTTTCTTCATCTGTCAAAAATGCCCAAAGAGTTATTGCAATATCAAAAAATACCAAGAAAGATATTGAAGAAATTTTTAAAATATCTTCAAATAAAATAGATGTTATTTATGAAGGGATCGACAAGCAATATAATAGGAAAATGCAGAATGCAGAATGCAGAATGCAGAATTTTAAGAAAAAATACAATTTAAATCATCCTTATCTATTTTTCTTATCCCAATGGCGGCCGCATAAAGGATTGCCTGAGTTGATTAAAGCATTTGAAATATTGCGTGAAAGATATAAAATACCTCAGTTATTAGTAATTGGCGGTAAATCCAACAAAAATTTTCCTGAAATTCCTATATTTATAGAAAAATCAGGTTATAAATCGAAAATTATTCGTCCGGGATTTATTCCCGAAGAAGATTTACCGCTATTTTATACCTGTGCCGATGTTTTTATTTTTCCTTCTAAATATGAAGGTTTTGGCCTGCCGCCGCTGGAAGCAATGGCTTGCGGCACTCCAGTGATATCATCCAATAAATCCTGTATGCCAGAAGTTTTAGATGATGCAGCAGAATATTTTGATCCCAGTGATCCTAAAAAAATCGCTAAAAAGATCAAAGATATTCTATCAAATGAGCAATTAATGCAAGAAATGTCTCAAAAAGGCCTGAAACAAGTAAAAAAATATTCCTGGTCCAAAATGGCAAAGGAAACTTTAAAACTTTACAAAAAAGTACTCAAACGGTCTTGATACCTTAATCCTTTTTACTTCCACTTTTCTTGCCATCGCAATTTTAGTGGAAGTAAAACAACATTGACTAATTGCTCTAATCAGGTTACTATATTTGTAGTTATTTGGATATTTTTATATTGTAAAATAAACGTACTTTAACATATACCTCCTCAAAAACTTTCTAAGTTTTTCATTCCAGAAAAATTTGGAAATATTTTTGAGGAGGTAAAAAAATGATGAATTCTTGTAAAACAGTTAAAAAGGTAATAATTAGCAAAATACAGAACAAGGACGGTTTTATTCTATCTTCAAAAATTGAGATTGAGGATGAAAATATCATAAAGAAAATTTTTCAAATTATTGGACAGTCTAAACAATTTGACAGGAGATATCCTTATCCTATTAAGCCAGAAGCTCCTATTTATTCAATTACATTTGATAATCTAGATGATATTGAAGTAAATGGTAATCTGCTAATTTTTAATGATAACGATAATCAATTAATGGAACTTCCCGATGGACAATTATTATTAGTAGATTATCTATCGCATCTTTTAAAAGATGCTCCTGTAAATAAAGGATATTGCCATGCACATTTTTAATTGTTTTTCCAACTTGACCTAAAACATTCTTTCAGGTAAAGTAAGGGTAGATTTAATCGTAATCTACCTTTTTGTTTATGTAAATATTAAATGTGTTATAGTAAATTTTTCTAAATTAACAAACTTTTTAAAATTAACCTAATTAACCTAATTTCTAATTAATCTAAATAAGCACCAATTCTTTAAAATCCGAATATCGAATACCCGCTTCGCCGTAGCTCCGACGAGGCGAGTCGAAATCCGAAACAAATTCTAATTCTCTAATTCTCAAAACTTATTTATTTGTTTAGAATTTCGTATTTTGATCATTTGATATTGTTTCGAGTTTCGTGCTTCGAATTTCGAATTTAATACACCTTAGGTCAATTAGAGCAATTAGAAATTAACTTAGGAGTTTTATGGATTTAACAATCTACGCACCATATTTGGGAGGAATAGGATTATTATTTGCTGGATTACTTTATCGGATGGTCACTAAGTATCCCACTGGCAATAAATTGATGACTGAGATTTCAAAGACAATTGCCAAAGGCGCAATGGTTTTTTTGAAAAAAGAATACTCAATTTTATCAATTTTTGTCATTATTGTGTTCTCTCTGATTTATTGGCAATTGGGACAATCCACTGCTTTGGCATTTTTAACTGGAGCAGTTTGTTCTATGCTGGCAGGTTTTTTTGGTATGAAAGCTGCCACTAAAGCCAATGTGCGGACTACTCAGGCAGCTAAAGACGGAGGAATTGCCAAAGCATTGTCAGTCAGTTTTTTAGGTGGAGCAGTAATGGGAATTTCCGTTGCTTCACTCGGACTTTTAGGTTTAGGAATCTTTTATTATTTTTTTAAAAATTCTGATGTGTCAATTTTAACTGGTTTTGCCATGGGTGCATCATCAATTGCTTTATTTGCTCGTGTTGGTGGGGGAATATTTACCAAATCGGCTGATGTTGGCGCGGATTTAGTTGGAAAAGTAGAAGCCGGGATTCCCGAAGATGATCCGCGAAACCCAGCCGTAATTGCTGATAATGTAGGGGATAATGTTGGAGATACCGCCGGAATGGGAGCAGATTTATTTGAGAGTTATGTTGGATCAGTCATTGCCACCATTGCCATTGGCGCAACTATGGCCGCCAATAACATTGCTTATATGTCTTTACCACTTTTAATTGTTATGGCTGGTTTAATTGCTTCCATGCTGGGCATCTTGTCAATCAAATTGTTGGAGAAAATGAATCCACAGTCAACACTTCGTTATGCAACCTATATCAGTGCAATAATATTATTAATCGCCGTATATTATCTAATCAAATATCTTGGTCTAGATCCGAAAACTTTTTGGGCGGTACTGGCTGGAACATTGGGGGGAATTTCCATTGGACTAATCACTGAATATTATACTTCCGGAAAACCTATTAAAGTGATTGCCAAATCATCGGAAACTGGCGCCGCCACAAATATTATCAGCGGTCTAGCTATAGGAATGAATTCAACCGTATTTCCTATTTTGGTTATTGCGGCAATTATTTATGTTGCTTATCATTTTGCCGGACTTTATGGAATTGGAATTGCGGCGGTAGGGATGCTGTCTACTATTGGTATAACAATGAGTGTTGATGCTTACGGTCCAATTGCTGATAATGCTGGAGGAATTGCTGAAATGAGCGGTTTATCTTCCTCAGTCAGAAAAATTACCGATAAACTCGATTCATTGGGAAACACCACGGCAGCTATAGGTAAAGGTTTTGCCATTGGTTCAGCCGCTTTAACTGCTTTAGCATTATTTTCTGCTTACACCCAAACTGTGGGGCTAACAGGTATTGATATTACAGAAAGCACGGTTATTATTGGATTATTTATTGGCGGAATGCTGCCATTTTTCTTCGGTGCAGCGACTATGACTGCGGTAGGAAAAGCTGCATTCGAAATTGTTAAAGAAGTAAGACGTCAGTTTAAGGAAATTAAAGGTTTGATGCAAGGTAAAGCTAAAGCTGATTCAGATCGAGTAGTAGCGATTTCTACTACATCAGCACTGCGAGAAATGATTTTCCCCGGGCTGGTAGCAATAATTACCCCAGTTATTATCGGTTATCTCCTTGGAGCAGAAGCATTGGGAGGGTTCTTGGCCGGCGCCACGGTCTCGGGTGTGTTACTGGCTTTAATGATGTCAAATGCCGGTGGTGCTTGGGATAATGCTAAAAAATATATTGAAGCGGGAAACTTAGGCGGAAAAGGTTCAGATACTCATAAAGCAGCAGTAGTGGGTGATACTGTGGGCGATCCCTTTAAAGATACTTCAGGACCATCTATGAACATTCTAATTAAATTGATGGCAATAGTGTCGTTATTAATAGCACCACTACTTTGAAAATATAAATAGCAAAAGCGTAAAATGTAAAATGCAAAACGCAAAATAACAACTTTAATAAATTATAAATTTTTAATTCTTAATGATTTAATTTTAAAATTTAGAAATTTAAACATTTGAATTTGATTTTAAATTTAAAATTGGTAATTTAAAATTGTTTTATACTTTACACAGTTGTTTTACTTTTTTCGTTTTTAATTTTACGTTATCTATTTGATATTTGATGCTCAAGATTTGGAGCTTGAAAAATACTATGTCTAAAAAATTATCTAACAAATATTTAACTTGTGTTGTTGATAGATTTGAAAATTATAAGGTAGTTCTTAGATTTGAACTATCAAAAGATGATAATCAAGAATTAATTTTGGCCAAAAGATATTTGCCTAAAAAATGTAAGGAAGGAGATATATTAAGTACTGAATTTACATCCGAGAAACAGGCAAAAATCAATAGGAAAAATCTAGCTTATAAAATATTAGAAGAAATTCTCAAAGGATAATCCCGAAGTAATATCGGAACGTTCGACTTGTATACTAAGTATAAGGGATAAAAATGACTCAAGCAAAAAAGTTAGTTGAAAAAAATAACCCCAATAAATCGACTGCAAGTAAGAAAACTGCCTTGATTTTTGGTATAATTACGGCATTTTTAGTGTTGTTTATTGGTTCTTTTTGCTTTTATTCTTCTTTGTATGCTCATAAAATCTATCCAAATGTTAAGATTGCTGGGATAGATGTTGGCGGGATGGAGGAGGATGAGGCGTTCGAAGTTCTAGATTATAAAATTGATGCTGTAAAAAATAAAGATATTAATTTAAACTATGAAGATAAAAATTGGGTTATTGATCCAATAGATTTTTCCGTTAATTATAATCCAGAGGAAAGCATCGAAGCTGCTTATAATATAGGAAGAGGTAACTCATTTATTACTAATGTTTTTGATAAAACAAAATTGTTATTATTTCCAAAAACTATAAAAATTTCTTTTTCATATGATAAAACTCGTTTTAACTCATTATTTTCTGATATTATTATTTCAATCGATAAAAATGAAACTGACGCCAGTTGTGAGGTTGTCGATAATAAAATAATGGTTGTCTTAGAGCAAATTGGGCAAAAATTAAAACTTGATAAACTGAAAAACAATTTAATTGATATAATTTCCCAAGTTGAGGAAAATAGGAAATTAGTTTTACCAGTAGAGATAATTGAGCCGAAAATTTTGTCTGATGATGTTCAGATGGCTAAAAATCAAGCAGAAATCATCACTGGACAAAACATCCAGTTAGTACATCAAAATGAAAAAATTAATATTTCAAAAGAGCAACTTGTGAGTTGGTTAGAATTTGTTGAATATCACGATATTGAGAATCAAGATTATAAATTAAAAACAATTTTGAATGAAGAAAAAATTAAAGGATTTGTATCATCTTTGGCTGGTCGTATTAATCAAAAAGCAAAAGATGCAAAACTGACGATTTCTAATGGAAAAGCATCTGTTTTTCAATTAAGTCAAGATGGTTTTACCTTGAATCGAGATCAAGCAGTCGCTTTAATTGTTAATTCTTTGACTAATCAGATTGCCGGTATTTCATCAGATGAGGAGAAATCGGCTGAATTTAAAAGAAGCATAAAATTACCAGTTGATATTATCAAGCCAGAAATCAGTGCTGATAGTATTGATAGTTTAGGGATCAAAGAATTTATTGGTTCAGGTACTACTAGTTTTGCCAGGAGCCCTTCTAATAGACGACATAATATTAAAATTGGAGCTGATTTATTTCACGGTGTTTTGATAAAACCAAATCAAATATTTTCAGTGAACAAAATTTTAGGCAAAGTTAGTGTTGCCCAAGGATTTTTAGCTGAGTTAGTAATTAAAGAAGATAGAACTGAACCAGAAATTGGTGGCGGACTTTGTCAGATATCTACAACAATGTTTAGAGCGGCTTTAAACGCTGGATTACCTATTATTGAAAGAAAAAACCACAAGTACAGGGTGAGTTATTACGAACCTCCAGTTGGTCTTGATGCCACAGTTTATAACCCTAGTCCCGATTTTAAATTCAAAAATAATACTGGAAAATATATTTTGATTCAATCTCATATATCAGGCAGCAAAATTACATTTGAGTTTTATGGTACCAAGGATGGTAGATCTGTTTCAATTTCCGATCCAGAACTTTATGATCATACTAGTCCACCAGCAACTCGTTATATTGATGATGATAGTATGGAACCAGGCACACAAAAATATGTTGAAAGAGCTCATTCTGGAGTAAAGGCAAAAGTATTTT
>DAOVQR010000127.1 GCA_030628575.1 bacterium | reverse complement strand
GAATGCCGTCTTTAAAATTATTAAGTCCAAATTTATTTATAAGATCTTTGTATTTTTTGGAATTTTCGCCGCCAAACTTATCTATTAAACCAGCATAGTTGTTTTGGACAAAAGTCGTTAAATCTGCACCCGGCTTGGTAAGATCAGACAACATTCTTAAGTCATTGCCGAATTTATTAATATCCAAATCGGGATATTGTTGTTTGATAAATTCTTTCATTTCCTCTATCGCTTTTGATTGAACCATTCCTTTTACATCGCCATTTGAAATTTTATTAAAGGTAAAATCTTCCATAAATAAACCACTGGCAGTTTTTAAAGTTTCAAAATTTTGAATTGTCTGTGCCCCATCGTTGAATATCTTTTTCAAATCTTGTGAAAAACTTTGAAAAATTTGTCCGGTTGCTTCATTGCTGGGCAAAATATTGGCAAAGAAATTAGGCAAAAGATCTATACCGGTATTGACAAGACCCGAACCGAAATCTTTCCCATTACCCATTTGACTGATAAGATTTTTTATTTTATTTTTATATTGATCATATGGTTTATCAAAAGACATATTATCCAAGGCAGTATTTAATGCCCCATCAATAGAGGAAATATTGCCATCTTTTACTATTGCCAGAACATTATCAGTAGTTGTGTTAAGTGATTGAGCAATGGGAGGAGCTGCCACCTTTTCAATTAAATAATTTTGTGTTCCAGAAAAAACAGACGACAGATCCAAATTAGTAAGATTATCAGGATCGTTTAGTGAATATTGCAAGAATTCTACAGTTTCCTCAAATTGAGGTTTTAATGACTCATAAAGCGTTGTGATTGAGTGGTTTTTATCTATTGATGAAATTGCTTTGGTTATCTCTGTATTCGTGGCATCTAGAGCGCTGGCAATAATTTTTTTTCCTACATATTGTTTTAATTCATCGATATTTATATCTTTATCATTTTGGTTTAGGAAATTTTCGATATCCACTTGAGCAATATCCCAATTCATAAATGAAGTTTCTTGATTATAAGTTAGATATTTCGGTTCAATAAAATCTCTATTGGCAATAATTTCATTGGATAGTGTAATAATGTTTTTTCCCGCCTCAATATCATAAAGATTATTGACTTTTATAACTTTACCGATATTAAATAAACTGTTTGATAGAATGCTTTTTTTGGTGTTATTGATAATATCTGCTTCATCTTGTTCTTTGGTATTTTTTACTGAATTAACATGGGCAATAATATCGCTTCTAGCAGGATCGGAAAGTTTATTTGCTCGTTCCTCAATTTGATTAAGTTTGATATTGATAAAATCATTCCATAGTTCATCCTCGTTGGATTGATTTATGGATTCAATATAACCAGTTGCTGAGGGGTCAGCAGAAAGTGTCAATTGTGATTTACCGATACGTTCAAATACTTCACTATTGCGGTTTTCAATAAAAATTCTTGCTAAATCGTATTTATCTTCCAGTCCGAATTTTGCTCCCAATGCTTCGGAATTTAATCTTGGATAACCCGATTGGTCTTTAGGAAATTTACCATTGGTGAACCAATCTCTAATATATTGTCTTTCTTCATCAATATAACTAAGCGACTTAGCCATTTGATCAATACCGGTTTCTTTATAAACTTTGTTGAGATCATTGGCTTCAATAAATCTCTTGACTATTGAATTTTCCTGACGTATTTTGAGCAGATTATCATACATATTTGAATCAGGTAGATATGGATATTCGTTTTTGTCGCCATTGTCGTTGTAGGTAATTATTTTATTATCTGCAAAATTAATATATGGCTTGCGGTAATTTTCAGTATTAAATGCCATATCACGTGAGTTAATAGTATCAGTGGTGCTAGGAATAAGATAATCTTGATATATTTCAATATTTTGAGCAATTGTCTGTTGACCTACGATTCTTTTTAATGCCCGAGGGTTATTTAAATTATTTGTTAAATCTTCAAGTGAAATCCCGAGCATATTAGCTGTTAGATTATTATTGCTGAATGTTTGATTATATTTTTCTTCTCCAACCGATTGTTTGATTCCAGATGTGGTATTTGAATTAAAATCACCTAATTTAAGATTTAATCTTTTTTCAATAATCCCCTGCCCGATTAATTCTTTTAATTGTTCAGAATCCGAAGTGTTTATATCAAGGATACCTGTTTTTAAATCTAACAAATTTTCAAATTTTCTTTTGCCCACACTTTTTAAAATTTCTTCAGAAGAGTTTCCACTAAGAGAAAAGTCAGGCAAAGAAAGATTTTTTTCAATTGTTCGCCTGCTAATATTTTGCATCCAGTCATCAAATGTAGGTCCGCTAAAACTTTCTTGTGGAATGGCGCCATTAAAAATTTCATACAAACCAGCTTCTCCGGCATTATTTATTATTTTAGTAAAATCATATCCCTGTTTCATTGATTTAGGTAAACTAAGATTTTGTTTAAGCAGTGTCCAGCCAGTATCAGCAAAAATATTTGGTCCGCTTTGGCTATTTGGCAAATAAGATGCATAATCTGTATCTAATCCCGTTAATTGAGAAAAAACTTGGTTTAGCAATCCTACGGAAGTATTTTTAAATAAAGAATGAAATTTGTCACTAAATTGTTTGATAAAATTATTCCCTTGTGCTATGCCCAATCCGTTGCCCGGATCTTTTGCACCAGGTTGATTTTGCATTTGGTGAATAAATTTAATGGGGATTTCCTTCATCGCCTTTTTGCTGGTAATCTGGCAGGTTTCTTGATCCCTTTCGATCTTAGTGCATTTGATAAAATCTTTTTGAGATATTTGAGCGGCTTGAATTGATTCAAACCAATGAGAGGAAGTTGGATTTTTCTTGACAACTCTGTGCTCAGCCATTGGATTTTCCATCGAGTATTGTTGTCTTTGAGCCAGTTTGACTACAGTAACTTGATCTCCTCCTTCACCATGAATGGTTTTCGGACCCACCAAGTGATTT
>DAOVQR010000040.1 GCA_030628575.1 bacterium | reverse complement strand
TTATAATTCTATAATCCAGTTTATGTTTAGGTTTTTCCAATTCTTCTTCCATGGATTGATCGATCTGTTGATGTGATACTGCTTTAGCTGATTGAATTAAATAATTATTGTTAAATATTACGGAATTATAATTTGGTCCAACATCATAGGCAACATAATTTTGCTCCTCAAGTTTTTGCATATATTCCATATTTTCGGCAATTGTTTTGATATCTAGTTTGCCCTTGAAAATCAAACGTGGAGTTACATCATCATAGGCGGCAGCCACCATCATATTTGGCGGTCCCTGTGAATCTAAAAGCCATCTGAATTTTTCTTCGTATCCTGGCAATTCCTCAATTTCCGGATCAGGAACTATTGAATATTCATAACCCTGTTCTTCGGTTTGTTTCTGGGCTGCCTTTACCTTGTCGATTTTAAGAAATCGAATATCATCTATGGGGAATATATTCAAAAATAGGGCAGATAATGTAATTATGGCGATTGTTTTTTGGATGTTGTTTTTCATTTATTGACCTTTTTACAATTCAATATGAATGTTATAATATTTTGAACTATTATCACTATGTCTTACTTTTGGTTTCCCGTTTATTATTTTATCCTTGAATTCCTTTACCAATTCTTTGTCTGATGTAAAAATCGGAGCTATCTTCAGCTGTAACATTAAATTAATAAATTTTTTTGCTTCTTCTCTATCGTAATCATTATTGTCTGGATTTATTTTATTTCCTTTAACAGTAGTTTCTTCGCCATTCTGGTGAAGTTGATGCTCGGTGGTATTTTTTTGCGCCGAACTAATATCTCCCAGAATCAGTTTTTCATTTGTATGGATTTTTGCCCATTCTTCGGATAATTTCATTATAGCGCAAATCGTTCGCGGTTTACCCCAATCTAATCCGACTTTACCGTCATAAGAATAATAATTACTTTTTGGCAATTCTACTTTTCCAGTGGCATTAGTAGTGCCTACAGGATACATTTCACATTTATAAATTTCCTGATAAACTTCTTTTAATTTATCATCAAGCTCTTTTTTTTGCGAATTGATCTTTTGTTTTAATTCCTCAATTTTTTTTCTGTCTTTTTTAGTTCTGGAAACCTGTTCTTCCTGCAATATTTTCCATAATTCATAACAAGTTTTTGCCTGAGCGAAATTTTTTTCTTTGGCATCTTTTGCCAAACTATCGACTTTTGATCTTTGCTCGGTTGTCATTAGGGGGTCAATTTTAGCTTGTTTAATAACTCCATCTAAAATTTTTATAACCTCATTTTTGTTTTTGGTAATAATATCTTCTGCTTGAACTGACTCAAAATTTATGTGAGCAAACATAGCTAACTGTTTTAAATTATTGTATGTATCTACGGCATATTTAGCATATTTGGCGGTAATTCTGCCAAAATAACCGCTTAAACTGATGGCGCTAATTGCTATTAGGGCTGTGAAGCCAAATATTGTTACTGTTACCATGACGACCGCTAAAGGCCATTTATATTTATCCAAAAAACTTTCTTTTTCACCTGTTTGGGCTTTTTTTAATTTTTTGGCAGTATCCTTTAAATCTTTGGCTTGCATAGCCAGCAATATAGCATTTCCAACACCTGGAGCTATTAAACCTGCGGCTGCTTGTTCTGCTACAGCTTTTCCTCCTGCTTTAACAGCTTGTTTGGCGCCTTCTTTGGCAACTTGTCCAGCTACAGCTTTCCCACCCTCTTTAACAGCTCGTTTGCCTCCTTCTTTAGCAAGTTTCTCGCCTCCTTTACGAGCCAATGTGTCGCCAGCTTTTCCTGTTCCATCTTTTCCTAAACCTTTGGCTCGATCGTAAATATCTTTGTAGGCATCGAATTTATCTTTTAATTCTTTGGCTTGATCATACAAATCAGGTTTTTCTTCTTCTTCGGGTTCTAGCTCTTCTTCTTGTGCTGGTTGTTTTTCTCTATCAATTTGCTTTTCTGTTTCAGCATTTTTTCTTTCAAAATCTTTCCATGTTTCTGACCCATCTCTTTTTTCCTGATCTTTTGAACCATCATATAATTCGGTCATTGAAGGTGAATAGCCATGACTTTTACCCAAATAATTTTTATTTATCACAGCCAGAATATTTTTGGTTTCCCTTGAAGTTCTTCCCAAATGATATCTTAAAAACCCAACCTTTTTTTGGTAGGCATCGGCTCTTTTTTTCTGTTGGATTCTTTGTCTTTCGTATATTTCTTTTGTCGAAGCCATATATCCTCTTTATACACAAATCCACACAAAATAGAACACATATCTACACGTAAAGAATTTCTAATTGTTCTAATTGACCTAATTACTCTAAACAAATCCTAAATCCCAATTTCTAATGTCTAATATATTTGGTCATTAAGTCATTGAGTATTATTTAGGTTAATTAGAAATTAGGTTAATTAGGTTAATTTAAAAATGTGTTATTTTGTGTTCCTTTTTGTGTTGTTCTGTGTTTAATTATAGTTTTTATTAACCAAATCTAACAGATACATATAGCCGTTATTTTCAAAAAATACTCTTGTTAAATCCAGAGAAATTATTGGATTAAAGGCGTTAATTATATGGCTTTTATTATAGTCAAATTCCTTTTTATCTATATTATTAATATCAATCTGAAAAAAACTATCCGTTGCTTGGTTTTCCATTCTTTGAGCATAAAATAATGTATTATTATCTATCCAAGTTGTTTTAGTAAGTTGTGTGTTTATGCTCAGTTCTTTTTGATTTTCTCCATTTAAGTCGCACAGCTTAAGTTGTCCTTTTTGCTCAAAAATTATTTGATTTGAATCAGGCGTAAAATCCGCATTGGTAACAGAATCAATATTTTCCAGTTTTTTTATGGTTTTATAATACATATCAAAAACATATATTTGATTAGTAATTAATAAGACATTTTTATCGTTTTTTGACCATTTAACAATCGGATCAATTAAATTATATTCTCTTAAATCAATCAGGCGTTCAATGTTAGAATTATCTTTTTTGGCTCGAATTAAAGTTTTCTCGCCGGTATCTGGAGTATAATAATAAACCACTTTCTCACCGTCACCATTATAGGCAATACCGCCGATTCCTTCACCCCAATCCTGTTCTTCCTGATTTAACAAATCGTAACGACCAAAATCATAAATGCCAGTATGTTTGTTTTTCTTTTTTAAAATAGATAAACGTTTGCTTGGATTCCAAATCATATTTTCTACATCACCAAAAACTTCAGGAGTAATAGCAGACGGTTCGCTGATATCATCAGTATTAATATGATAGACGATATAACCAATTCTACCTTCGTTGGAAATATAAATTAGGCCATTTCCATCTTCTGCTAGGGTGGAAAATTTGGCTGGGAAATTAGTCACTTTTTTAGGTTCAGGTTGGATTTTAAGCTGGATATTCAAATCTTTTTTTTCGCTGGCTCCCAATTTAATCATCTTTTCATAAGTAACATATCCAAGTTGGGAAATTTTTAATTTATACTCTCCTGGCATTAGCTTTTGTTGTGTTGAACCAGTGTTGGTATGTCCGGCAATTTCCACCTGAGCCGTTGGCGGTTCCAAGTTAATATCTAAAGTTGCTTTATAGAAAAATACAAAATAAACTGCCGCTGCAACAATTATTATTCCAATTATAATACATAAAACCAACTTTAATTTTTTGCTTTTGTTGCTTTCTAAATTGGTGCCTGATTTTGGTTCAACGGGAGGTTCTTGCGGAGTATCAGACATTGATTGTAATGTTTCTTCAGTCATAATTTAATCTTATTATAGCAGATTTATTTAAATTTGACGATCGGGGTGTCGGGAATAATTTAAGGTTTACTGATATTTAGAGATCTATTTTGTATAAAATATCTTTAGAAGTGAAATATAATAGCTTGTTATCTAAACTTAAACTTAGATTAGAGATTGAATCATTCAACACATTTGTTGAATTTAGATCAGAGTTGTCTAAATTTATTGCTTGGGCCTTATTATTTTTAATATCCATTTTTATTAATTGATTCAAATCCTTTAAATAAATTATTTCGTTTTCATTAGAGAAAATAGTTTTTTTAAGATCAATGATGCCAGATAAATTAGTTGTTTTTTGTGTATCAAGATCATAAATTCTTGTTTGATGGTTATAACTATTGTATGCTATTTTCTTTCCATTTGGTGAGAAAATAATATTTTCAGTTAAATTTGCATTGATAATTTCTTCAGTTTGTTTATTTTCAAGGTTAAATTTATATACATTTACAAAATCTGTATAAAATATATTATTTTCATAATTATCCAAGAAAAAACTTGCACTGGATTCCCCAAGATCTAGAAGTTTTTCCCATTTATCTCCGTTTGGGTCAGATATATTTAGTGTATAATTGTGATTTTTTTTATCCAAATAGATATAAAATATTCTACTAGGATTTTTTTTACCCCAACTGATATTAGTAATGTTTGAATTTACTAAGCTATTTTGTTTGGTTGATAAATTATAATATTTTAAATTTGTATCAGGATAATTACTCATTACAATAACTTCATTAGCGGATGAACTGTAAAACAATTGCAATGGTCCTAGAATTTCTTGATCAGTAATTTTTTGTTTATGTTGATTAACTAAATTATATCTAAAAAAATATATACCTTTTTCTCCCAAATAAGTCATTTCATTATTTATTGAATTAATAAAAGGAAAGTAAACTCTGTCACCTAGAGTTTTTTTAATTTTTAATATTGTGGTATCTGATATAATTTCAGTAATATCAATTTCTTCTTGAGCTACTGGTGGAGTTTTTGTTCGAAAGATAAAAAACAATAATATTGAAATAAGAATTATTACAATTATACCAATAATTATGTAATAAGATTTTTTCATAATTTACTCCTCGCAATTAATTCTACTAGGTGGGTTTTTTATATATAGATTATAGCTTAGGTTATCAGCAAAATGATTAAGAAAATCCTGTCGATTATATGTTACTTGTTCTCCTTTATAATTGCCCCCGTACCCACCTTTCCATATATACCCGTGATTGCCATATGGATCATTTACAATCACATCTCCATTTGCAACGAAGCCGGTAATTGTCATCCAATGTCCGGAACTTCCAGAGAAGGTTGTGCCAACCGCTACGGGATTACCGTCTTTAACTTGTTGTTCAATTTCAGACCAGCTGGAAGCTGAATCCCATTCTAAATCTGACATACCATTTAATTTAGAAGTTATTGCGCTTGGGTGACTCATTCCAGTAGAATACGGGTCACCCCACTGAGTACCTTTTTTAACAATATCTATCGCAGTAATATTTTTACCATATGTTTGGAAGATCATCGCTAGCGATGTTGGTCCACAACCAGCTTTTAATGGAGGTTTATTGTCATCATATTGATTTAAATAAACCACATCACATTTTATCCCGCCAGTGGGTTGTTCTTCCAAGCATTTCTTATAGTTTTCATACAATTTTTTAACACTTACAACATAATTTTGAGTTTCGGCATAAGGTGGAATTCCTCCGTACTTTTGAACTGCTCCTGGCCCAGCATTATAAGCAGCAAGAGCATAATCAACCTTATTATTAAATGTGTCCAATTGCTGTTTTAGATATTTTGTTCCTCCCATAATATTTTGGTCAGGGTCATAGGCATTTGTCACGCCTAAACCTTTAGCGGTATCAGGCATTAATTGCATTAAACCCATAGCACCGACAGATGAAGTGGCATCTGGATTCCAGCCGCTTTCCTGATGGATAACAGCAGAAACTAGAGCCGCGTCAACACTATATTTTTCAGCCCACTTATTGACTAAGCTAGCATATTTTTTGGCATTAATTCCACCAAGTTTTTCCAAACAGTCTTTATCAACTTGACTTCCTTGATATTCTTCCGATCCTCCATATTCCGGTGACCAGTTGGGATTTATGGAAATTATGCTGCCGATGGTGAAAGGAATTAATAAAAAGACAAGTAGACAGCAGCAAGGTGAACAAAATAACCATTTTACTGGATCAGTAAAAAAATCTTTAAAAAAATCGGTGGTTTTTTGACCAAAATCGGAAAAATAATCTTTTTGAGATTTATTAGAATCATCTGACATTTTTTATTCCTCTTCGCTTGTAGTTTGTTGTTGGGCTTTTTTAATTTCCAATAATTGTTTTGGATCAGTGGTAATAATTTGATCTTCGGTATAGGAAGCAATAATTTTGATGGCTACATGGTTGAGTCCGGCAAAAAATAATCCTTCCCCTACCTCACATTCCAAGAGCAGATATTTTTCTCCCTCAGTTAAATTAAAGATTTCCGCTACTTTTTTAATTGATGAAGAGGATTGTTTTAATAAAAGCTGCATAGAAGAATTGGAAATTACGGCCCGTCCATATTTTGAGTCCAAAAAATCTTCTACATCTTGTGTAATAACTGTTAGCCCCAGATAATATTTTCGGCAGCGTTTGGCAATGGCATACATAAATTTTGCCGAATCTTCATGTTGCATCA
>DAOVQR010000071.1 GCA_030628575.1 bacterium | reverse complement strand
GGTCATAATTTACTGGAAAGTTTTTAATAAAATACTCTATACAGCAATCTGGATAACCCAACATGCGGCCTATTATTTTATGGTCGTGTTTTTGGTTTGCTTTTTTTAAAATTTCTCCATCTTTTTTAGTTTTTACTAAATAACCAGTCCAATAAAATGCTTCTCCTGGCTTAGGAGGTTCAATCTTAAAACTAAAACTCTCGCCTGTCTTGATTTTGCAAGTAGGGATAAAAATTAACCCATCTTTATTGAATTTCTCAAGTGATTTATCTAAATTCTCGGAATAAACAGGAATGATAGCTGCTTTTCTAATATCTTTTTTGACTGTTTGATACTCAGCTTCATGATATAATTCCATCATTTTCCCCAATTTTGATGGCCAATCTTCGCATTTTTGTTTAGGAATAACTCTAGTAAAAGATTGCATATAATTTTTATTTTAATTAGAATCTCCGTGAGCATTATCTTTATGATCAGCCCGATTCCCACATCTGCTATCTCTATGATTAGGCCAATCTCCATGGCTATCATCTTGATACTTAGAATCTATTCCTTTGTTTTCTGAATTTTTTGGAACATGATCTTCTTCTTTCTGTTCAAAATTTATCTGATTGCTATCTCCGTGGTTTGGCCAGTCTCCATGGCCATCCTGGTGTATTTCATTAATTCCACCCCTTTTCACTTCTCCTGCATATTTTGAGCGAGAAGAATAAAAACCGAAAAAGTTTAAAGTTTTCTCATAAAATTGAAACAATGCTTTGTAAAGCGGACAAAGATAAGTTCTATTCCTCCAATCATTATCAATGGTCTGAGTAGGACAACCACCGTGACAAGCATTAAAATATTTACAATTTAAACATCCACCAAATTCTTGAGGCGTTTCTTTTAAAATTTCGTCTCTAGTGTTATATTCTGCTGGATGACGCAGTATAATTTCTTTTTCATTCGTCCGGATACAATTACTAATACTGCCATCACCAACTAAAACTGTGGCTGACTTAGTATGAAAAATATCACAACTTGAAAAAGTGCAAACTCGGCATTTCCCCTGCAAACCATTCACTATATCAACAAATGGACTCCATCTGAGATTATGAGTCAAACAAAAATCAGCTAAATCAAGATAAATTTTTATTAATCTTTTTTCTTCCAGTTCAAAGCCCGGAGCGCCAGCACAAGGATTCAATCTCCCGCAAACTTTTAATTCATTGAGTTCTAAGAGATATTTTTTTAATTTTCCAAGAAGTTTGTCGTTTCCAGCATTCGCTTTGCTTATCACCATAATCATAGAGACCCTCAACCCCTGTTTAACCATTTTTCTAACTTTCTCATCAAGATTTGAAGTTCCAGGACGAAATTTTGATAATTCTTCTGGTCCATCATAAGAAACTCCTACTGAAGTATTACATTTTTTAAAAATTTTAATAAAATCATCATCTATTAAAAAACCATTTGTCTGAATCCCGCTTCTCCCAGTTAGTTTCTTCATTTTCATCAAGATTTTCTTCACATCTTTCTTTCCCATCACTAAAGGTTCCCCTCCATGTAAAACTTGTTGGTAATCTTTAAATTCTTCCATTTCTTTGAATATCTTTTTCAGGTCGTATTGTGACTTAACCTTACCCAAATTCAGCTTTTTCTCCTTTCTATATACGCGTTCGTAGCAATATTTACAGTTAAGATTACATCCCAAATAAGGTTTGACTAATAACAAGCCCATAATTTTATTTTTTAATTCGTCTAAGAATTGTTAATTACTATTATTAAACAATATGTGGTTCATCTTGATGCCCAACATCATAATGAGGAGTATTAGAATGATCATCCCAATTAGTATGAGGAGTATCCGAGTGATTAGTCCATGGGATGTCTGAGTAATTGCTCCATGGAATATTGGACCAGTTATTCCAGGGAATGTCCGAATAATTTGACCAATTATTCCAAGGAACATCAGAGTGATCTGACCAATTAGCATGAGGAGTATTAGTATGATTTGGCCAATCACCGTGAAAAATCCAAAAAAACCGCCAATCCGTATAATCTGACCAGTTGCTGTGAGAAGTATCGCTATGATTGTTCCAATTAGCCATTGTAAAAAATTATTATGAATCTGACCAGCTACTGTAAGCTGTGTTAGAATGATTTAACTAATTATCGAGTATTAGTATGATCAGACCAATTAGTATGATCAGACCAATTAACATAAACTGAATGATTGCTATGAGGATGATCCGAATGGTTTATCCAACCATTGTCATCAAAAGTAATATCCCAATGACGTCTATCCCCATGATCCGACCAATCCTCACGCTGTAGGGTATTATAGTGATTGTTCCAATTACTATGATCACTATAAACATCAGAGTAAACACTATGAGGAGGAACATCAGAGTGAGTGTGAACCCAGTCACTATGATCAGAGTGGACATCGTCGTGAGGAACATCGGAGTAGTTACCCCAAGTGTCAGAGTAATTAGTCCATGGGACATCTGAGTAATTGCTCCATGGGGTATTGGACCAATTATTCCAGGAAGTGTCGGAATGATTTGACCAGTTGTTATGAGAAGTATCGGAATGGGCTGCATCAGCATGCCATTTTGTTTTCCCTCCTCCTTGACGAGTATAGTGAACCCATTTCCCTTCTAACCAAACATACCCTTGGCTCCCTATACTAGAAATAGTCTGTGCTGGTAAAATTCTTTCTTTTTTGTTTTTATCAATATAATGAAGGTTATTCCCTTCAATCCAAAAATAACCCTTGTCACCTTTCGCCCCGGTTAAGGTTCCTGTCTGGGCTCTTTTTACTCCATTGCTATCTATATAGCGAAGTTCTGTCCCTTGTATCCAAATATAACCTGGGTTAGCCATATTATTTTTCTATTTTAATCAAACAAATCCGTTCCCACTGGAATGTTTAAGCGATTAGTTGCTTTAAGTGTGCCTTGAACAGTTAAATTTCCCTGTTTTGTTTGGTTGGTTGATCCTACATTAAGAGGAGTATCCACATTTCCTGAAGGAGGAGATTGGCCCGGTTCAGCCCAAGCATTTACTTCAGCAATTCGATCAAAACCAAGTATTTTTCCAATAGCTAAAATCCCGCTGCCCACCAATAAAAACTTTAAAAATTTTCTTCTACTCTGTTTCATCTTTTTTTTCAAAATTAGAAGGTTCTTTTTCTTCCAAAGCTTCATTTTCAGCATCTTTAAGCTCTTTTTCTATCTCCATCTTCCCTTTTTTAAATTCACCTTTCGCTCTCCCTAAGGTTCTGACTAATTTGGGGATTTCTTTGACTCCGAAAAATACTACGGCAATAACCATTATAATAATTAGTATTTCACCAATTCCTAACATCTTTTTGTATTAAATTTAAAATTTTAACAATTATTTTCGACTTTTTTATTATTCTTTAACTTCAAAATTGATTGACTTTGCTTCTTTGCCATCTAGGAAAAATTTCAAAGTGTACTCCCCGATTTCATCAGGAGACTGGATGCAACAAGAGCCAAAATTGACTGCTTTAATCTCTACTTCTGGAGTATATATTCCTTCAATCTTTTCCCCTCCTTTATTAAAAACTTGAGAAGTCAAAACTGTTTTTTCTTCCCCTTCAGCGAATTTTATCGTTCCTACTGCTTTTATTAAATCTCCCTTTTCAAAGGTTGATGTTTCAATACCTTCTGTCTCTCGAGTTACCTCAGTCCCAGCTGGAAATCTTATTAAAGATATAGAAACAATCTCATTGTCTTTTTCCATAGATTCTTGACTCAGCATCCCAATATAATAGAGAACGCCAAGAATAATTAAAACCAAAACAACTATAACGATAAAAATTAGGAGTTTTTTTGGCATAATTTTTAAATTAATTTAGTTTTCAAGATTCGACTTTTTTTGTTTTTTAATGGTTAAACTATATCCTAAAAAATAAAGTCCGGCTAAAGGAAAGAATAAGAGCAACATAGTGACCCCTGTCCCGTCTGGAGTTATTATAGCAGAAAATATTAGAAAACCCAAAAAAATATACTTGCGGTTCTTTTTCCAAAAGTTAGTATCAACCAGACCAAGACGGCTCAGTAAAACCATAAAAATCGGAATCTGGAACATTATACCTACGGCTATGGCTAAAACAAAGGTTAAACTTACAAACTCATAAGCAGTAAAAAGCGGAGAAGCTTCAAGCACCGAGGCAAACGAATAAAGAATTTTGAAGGTAGAAGGGATTAAAATAAAATAGGCGAAGAGACAACCAGAGATGAATAAGATTACGCAGAAAATCACCACTTTAGATACGGCTTTTTTTTCTTTTTCGTAAAGAGCAGGGGAAATAAATTTGATTACCCTGTAAAGAAGAAGGGGGAAAGTGAAAATAAAAGCCAGAGACAAGCCAATCATTATTTGAGCTAAAAAAGCATTCAAAGGATTAAGGACAACTACTTCAACCTGAGGAGGTAATAAATTTTCTTGAAGGTATTTAAAAAATTGAGCGGCAAAAGAATAAATAGTAGGTGCTGGCAGAAAGAATCTTTTTCCTAAGATTTCAATTTGTTTTAACCCAAATCCGAAAAAGAAAATGGTAAAACCCAGAAAAAAGTAAATCCACAATAAAATACTTTTCAGGAATTCTTTCAATTCTTCAAGAAGGGTCATAAAAACTGATTAAATAAATTAGTCAAGAATCAATATCAGGTTTCCTCCCGAATCATATATCCCTAACTCGGTTGCCGAGATTGGGTAAAATCTAAAATTACCAATTTTCATATCAGAGAGCACTGACTGGCCGGCCGGATTGACATAATAACTGGGATTGTTGTAATCGTAGAATTCAGTAGCTGAAATTCTCCCGGCTTT
>DAOVQR010000054.1 GCA_030628575.1 bacterium | reverse complement strand
TTATCGTGTCATCCTGAACTTGATTCAGGATCTGAGGGATCCCGAAATAAATTCGGGATGACAAATAAGATTGTCAATTTGCTAATCAAGTATAAAGATCAGGCGTATTTATCAAAAGAGCTGGCGACTATTTGCAAAGAAACACCTTTGGAATTTAAATTATCTGATGCTAAAGTTTCTGATTATGATCCCAAAAAAGTGGAAAAATTGTTTTATGAGCTGGAATTTAAATCACTTTTAAAAAGATTACCAGAATATAAACCAAACCATACGCAAGAGAAACTATTTTAGCATCGCAAAATCACAAAGTAGAGCAAAATCGCGAAAGATTCATAATAATAAATCAAATTTTTGCGTTTTAGCGCCAAAGGTTTAGCGCTTTAGCGTTTACAAGGAGGTTTAGATGAAAAAAGATCAAAACAAACAAATGGCTAACCAAGCATTTGATCAAAAACCAAAAAACAAAACAGGTTTGATTGTTGCTATTATCGCGGGGGTATTTTTAGTGGCTATTGGAGCAGTCGGATACTATTTTTACAATAAAATTGTTATGGAACGTGAGATGGAACGTTTTTCTCAACTTTTAAATCACGATATTGATTGTGACCACCCATCTGATTTTGAAACATGGCAAACTTATACCAACGCCCGATTTGGTTTTGAGGTAAAAGCGCCAGCTGATTTTGACAAGTTTGAATCAGCCAATGGTGATGGGGTAACTTTTTCTCATCCTGATGCCGTATCAATTAAGGCCTTTGGAGCCAATAATTCAGAAGGATTGACATTAGATCAATATCTAGACAAAGAATTATCTCAGCTTCAAATGGAAACACCAGACGGTAAAGAAACCGGAATCAATGAGGTTAATTTAGATGGTTGTGAAGGAGAAAGAAGAGCTTGGGAATATACCTCTCCAATAGATGGAGTGAAATCTGTAATGGAAAAAGCAGTTTGTTTGAAAGATAATGTTTTTTATGTAATGGAAATGATTGTAGTTGAATCTTCTTACAGTAAATATTCTTCAGTTTTTGATGAGGTGGTGTTTGGATTTAGGTTTAAATAAATTAATAATGATTCCAATGATACTAATATAGATTACCAATGCTACGAATAAATATTTGTATTATTGGTATTACATTTGTAGATTGGTATCAATTATAAAAATAGATTAGAATTATGTTAACATCTTACGAGATCGATAAAAAATTAGAGCCCATACTTCGTCAAATGGAAAAAAATGGGGTGAAAATTGATGTTCAGCTTTTAGAGAAACTTTCTTTAGAAGTGAGTTTGAAATTGCAAGAGTTGACTGAAAAGATTTTTGATGATATTGGTCATCAGTTTAATCTTAATTCCCCTTCTCAATTATCTGAGATTCTTTATAAAGAATTAAAAATTGAACCTCGTCAAAGCGGGATAAAATATGGCAAACAACACTTTTCTACTTCTGCTCAGAGTTTAGAAAAAATAAAACATCTTCACCCAAGCATAGAAAAAATATTAGAATATAGAGAATTGGCAAAATTAAAATCAACTTATATTGAACCATTACCAAAAATGGTTGATAAAAACCAACGAATCCATACTCACTACGCAGTGGATACATCCACCGGTCGTTTATCTAGTAAAAATCCAAATTTGCAAAATATTCCCACCTACAAGAAAGCTTCGGTGGACAGGCCTATTAGATCAGCTTTTATCGCGGAAAATGGCTGCAAACTCATTAAAGCTGATTATTCGCAAATAGAATTAAGGATTATTGCTCATATGTCTCACGACCGTGAAATGATTAAAACTTTTCAAAAAGGCGAAGATATTCATCGTACGACCGCAGAAGAACTAGGTTGTGACAGACGAACTGCCAAAGTAGTTAATTTTGGCATAATTTATGGTATGAGTGCCTATGGCCTATCAGCTACTCTAAAAATTCCAGCAGAAGAAGCACAACTTTTTATTGATAAATATTTTTTGACTTATGAAGGAGTGAAAAAATATATTGATCAAACCAGTCAGGATGCGCTAGAAAATGGTTATGTCAAAACTATGTTTGGCCGAAAACGGGAAATTAAAGAACTAAAATCACCAATTGTACGAGTTAGAAATTTTGGCATCCGCGCCGCCATCAACACTCCTGTTCAAGGAACCGCTGCAGATATCATAAAGCTATCTATGATAGCTTTAAATCCCAAATTTCAAATTACAAACAACAAACAAATTCTAAATCCCAAATTTCAAAGTTCAAAACCAATACTGAATACTAAATACAAAATACAAGATACTGCAAAATCATCAAAGATGATTTTGCAGGTTCACGATGAGCTGGTTTTTGAAATACCAAATGATCAAGTTGACGAAGCAGTGAAAATTATTAGAGATAAAATGGAAAATGTTGCTTGCCCCGACCCTAAATTGGGCGAGGTCAAACTCAAAGTTCCTTTGATTGTTGATATTGAAGTTGGAAATAATTGGGATGAGATGAAGAGGATATAAATGATTATTTTTCTTTATGGAGACAATTCGTATTTGTCTAAGCAGCAGCTGGAAAAGATAAGAAAAAAGCATCAGCAGGCAAATCCTGATGTTACAGATCAGATTATTTTAGACGCCAAAGAAGTATCATACAACGAAATCATCAGGCAAGTTAAGACATTGCCATTTTTGTCTAAATCTCGCTTAATTATTTTAAAAAATCTGTTGACTCAAGGTAAAAAAGATTTGCAGGAAAAGATTTTAAATTCTTTGGAAAAAGTTCCTGAAACAACTATTATGGTTTTTTATGAGGATAAGTCCCCTGATAAACGAACAAAAATATTTAAGGATTTTAAGAATCCTTCGACTACGCTCAGGACAAAAGAATTTAAACAGCTTGATGATTATTCACTCAGGCACTGGATTAAAGATCAATTTGCTATTTATCAGAAACAAATAGAGTCGCAAGCTTTGGAAAAACTGATGATTTATGTGGGTAATGATTTGTGGCGGTTGTCTAATGAAATTGAAAAATTAGCGCTTTTGTCTGATCAAAAAGAAGTTATAAATCAAAAGGATGTAGAAGTGTTAGTTAGGTCAAAAATTGACTCAAATATATTTAATTTAGTTGATGCCCTATCAGTAAAAGATCAAGACAATGCGATCAAAGAATTATATAAACTTTATAAAAATTCAGTTTATGAACTGGTAATTTTGTCAATGATTGTCAGGCAATTCAGAAATTTGATTGTCGTTAAAGAATTAATTAATTTAAACTATAAAAATTATCAGATTCAAAAAGAAACTGAATTACATTCATTTGTTGTGCAAAAAACAGCACTGCAGTGCAGAAATTATAGTATAAACGACTTAGAAGATATTTATCAAAAAATTTTAGATTATGATGTTAAAATAAAACAAGGAAAAATTGACTCACGACTTGGGTTGGAGATGCTGATAAATGAGATTTGTTTTAATAACGAAAAACGTAAAGTTTAAAACATTATTTGAAGTAATTTTTAATTACAAATTTTTAATTTTTATTCAATTAGTTAATCTCAAATTTTTTAATATTAAAACATTAGAAATTAGAATTTGATTTAAAATTTATAATTTATAATTTGAATTTTACTACTGAATTAATATAATCTATCAAGATGTGGTATAATGTAGTTGATAAGAATAATTTAAATAAAAGGTAGATATGAGTATTGGTATTTATGGTAAAAAAATAATCTTTTTTATAGTAGTAATTCTAATTTTAGGAGGGATTGGTTATTTGATATCCCGTCAGTTTTCTTCTGCTTCTATTAATGAAGCTTCTTATGAAATGAAATCCAACCAATATGTAATTAATATAGATATCAAAGAAAATGCTAAGGTCTATATCGATGATAAATTATATCCACGACTTTTACATATTGGTAAGGATTTAGACGAATTTCGATATTTGGCAGCTTCAGAAGAAGGAACATATATTGATAATCTGACAATTTATGTGCATTTGCCTAAGCCGGTGAGTGAAGATCAAATTAAGCAGAATGTATATGCTATCCACGGAATTGAATCATATGATTTTTATCAACAGGATTCACAAACACTGGTTTATAAAGCTAAAAGTTTGTCACCTGTTTCAACTTTTACAATTATTGCTGAGCTGCCAAAAGGTCTAGTTAATTTTTCTATAATTTCACAAAGCATTTTTGCTTTATCAAATATCTCACCTCTAGTTTGGATAATTGTAAGTTTATTTTTGCCTTTGTTCACATTGCTTTTGCTTTTTTGGCTTTTTCAGCAAAAAATTAATGATTGGCGTATGCCAAAGTCCAAAGAGGAAATTAGTCAGCCACCTTCTGATTTATCACCAGGTGAACTGGAAATTTTAATACACGGCAAAATATCTTCTCGCTCAATTGCTGCTACATTTCTTTCATTAGCGCAAAGAGATTATATTCATATAGTTCAACGGGAAGATGGATTTTCTTTTGGCAAGAAAAAAATATATGATCCAATTACAAAAACATTTGCTTCAGGATTATCAAAACCTGAAAAAATTCTTGCTTCCAAAATATTTACTGCAGAAAATTTAAAATCAAGACGCGAAGATATTTTAATGCGTATGGGGCGTCATGTTTTTTCCAGAAAAATTGCTAATGTTTATATTGCTTTTTATGAATTGATAACTAAAAAAGGATATTTTCAACAAAATCCAGCAAAATTTCATCGAAAATATTATTTAATTGGTTTAGGTTTATTTTTCTTAGCACTTCTTGCTTTTATTTTTGGGATTTGGACGGTACCTGATCCAAAATTTTTACTGGTATTTTGGTTTATGATGATGGTATCAGCACTACTTATTGTTAAAATGGCACCCCAGTTACCTCTTAGAACTGAAAGGGGTAATAAAGAACTTAATGAGTGGCTCAAATTTAAGAATTTCTTAATAAATTCCAAACCAATTAGTTATGAGAAAGGGGCACAAGATATTTTTGAAAAATACCTACCATATGCTATTGTGATGGATTGTGAAGTGGAATGGGCAAAAAGATTTATTGATAGACCATTTAAATTACCTCATTGGTATTCATCAGAAAAACCAGTTATGATATTGGAAGATTTTATGGCTAGTGTATTTCCAATAATTGGTTTTGTTTCCCGATCACTCGTTGCATCGAAAGAACCGATCGTTCACTAACAATTAAGAATTCAGAATGATGAATTATGAATTTAGATATTATGAAATAAAATATTAATTCTACATTCTGCATTCACTAATTTTGCATTTTTTAATATTCAACATGTGGCATTAAAGATATGTCGCTGATAGGTATTAATATCATCCATGCGCGGCCGATGATATTTTTTTTAGGACAGGCCCCCCATATTCTTGAATCATTGGAATTAGGACGATTATCCCCCATAATAAAATATTCATTATCGGCTAAAACCATTTTTTTATTAGGTTGAGTTTTTATGTATTGAGAAATATACATTTCATCTAATTGTTGATTATTAATATAAACTTTTTCATCTTTAATTTCTACAGTATCTTTGGGGAGTCCGATAATTCTTTTTATATATTTTTTATGTTCAGGATCCCCTGGAAATTTGATAACTACTACGTCGCCACGTTTGAGTTCACCAACTAAATATGTGATTTTTTCAGCTAATATATATTGTCCATTATGAAAATTAGGTTCCATACTAGGCCCATCTACAACAAAAATTGTAGCAATAAAAAAAT
>DAOVQR010000130.1 GCA_030628575.1 bacterium | reverse complement strand
TTGCTCATCTTAAAGAAAAAGTAACAATACATAGAGGACTTAGAATACAAATTAAAAAGAAAATGATTGAACAAATATTAGCAAATTAGACCCATATTTTTGATATTATGCCTCAAGTGTTGAAAGATTAGTTAGAGCTCTTGGATTTAAGTCCGATATTGTAGATAAACTTCCAGAAGACAAAGAAATAATCAAAAAATTAAGAGATAAAGGATATTCTATTGAAGATATAGAAAAATTACCTGATAAAAATACAAAAGTATTAGAGTCACAAAAAAACGAAATTAACGATTGGAATCCAAAATACAAACCAGGAGAGATTGATACAAAAATTGAAGAAATTGAACCAGATAAAATTATAACCTCTGATTTAAAAGAACAGAGTAAAAAGTTAAAAAAAGATAGGAACGAAGAACTGCAGAACAAGAAAGAATATTATATAGAAAAAGATGCTTTTGAAAAACTAAGTAGGACTGATAGAAAGGAAATTGGGGAACATGGCGAAATGGAAGTTTATCTTGCACTAAAAAAGGAGTATCAAAAATTAGGAACAATTACTAAAACTGATTTTGGATTCAAGATTATAAATAAAAATAATGAGGAATTTCAAATTGAATGGTTGAATCAAAATGGCAATATTGGAAAAGGTTATGATTTTGTGATAAAAAAAGATGGAAATGAAATTGAATATATCGAGGTAAAAACCAAAACTCAAGAAGTAAAAGAATTAATTATGGTTTCAGGAACACAGTGGAAATTTGCTGAAAATCTCTTTAAGCAGAATAAAGGGAACAAATATTCTTTTTATATAGTTTTGAACGCTGGAGAAGAAAATGTTAAAATTAAAAAATTAAAAAATCCAATTAAACTTTGGAAAGAAGAAAAACTTTTTGCACATCCTCTTGGTTTTATGTTGTGATGATCAAACAAATTCAGATTGAAATTATCTATTGAAATCGAACAAAAAGACAAAAGGAGAAATGAAGATTAATTGTAATCAAGAACGTTCTAGATTTCTCCGAGAGATTACAGAAAATAATCTCAACTAATTCATCTTAATCTCGTATTTTAATCTTAACTATGTAGCAAATTAATTGAGGACTAATTTTATGAAACCAATAAAAATAAAGATTTTTTATGAAGGGAGCGTGAATAAAATTACCGGTAAGAATTCGGAAGATCCTGTTGTTTCTGAAGGGTTAAGTTTTATCCAATTTTTAAATTTTATTTTCTCGTCTTATCCTGAGATTCAGCAAAAATTTCCTCCTGGTAAATTAGGTTTATTATTGAACGAGGAAAGTCCAGTAGATTCTGATATCTTAAGTAATGGTGACGAAGTAAAATTGATAGGTGTGAAATAAAATATGTTTTATGCTGCAAAATATTCTTAAACAATATTTTGGTTATGATGAATTTCGTCCTTTTCAAAAAGAAGCCATTGAAAATATATTAAATAAAAAAGATATTCTCGTGGTTCTTCCGACTGGAGGCGGAAAATCGCTTATTTATCAAATCCCGGCAATTGTGCAAGACGGGATTGTTTTAGTTTTTTCTCCGCTTATTTCACTAATGAAAGATCAGGTGGATGCGCTTAATAAAATTGGCATTTCAGCTGCTTATCTTAATTCCACACTTTCGCAAGTACAAAAAAGAAATGTCTATCAGCAAATTGAAAATCAAAAAATAAAGATTTTATATATCGCTCCAGAGCGTTTTTTTATTGATCATTTTCAAGAATTTTTAAAGGGATTAAATATTTCTCTAATCGCCATTGATGAAGCACATTGTATTTCTGAATGGGGACATGATTTTCGTCCAGAATATCGAAAACTTTCTATTCTAAAATCAATTTTTCCCAAAATTCCCATTGCCGCATTAACCGCAACTGCGACAAAACAGGTGCAAAAAGATATTATCAAACAACTTAATGATACGGAAATGATTCCGATGATCAGCAGTTTTGAAAGAAAAAACCTTTCTCTATATGTTGATAAAAAACAGGATTTGATGGAACAAATTACTAATGTTCTTGAAAAATATAAAGATGAATCAGGTATTATTTATTGCGCCACAAGAAAAAAAGTAGATGCAATTTCGCAAATTTTAAATGAAATTGGATATCGGAATTTGCCATATCATGCTGGGATGGATAAAAATTTGCGAACAGCTAATCAAAATGCTTTTTTAAAAGAAAATACAAATTTAATGATTGCCACAGTTGCTTTTGGAATGGGAATAAATAAATCAAATATTCGTTTTATTATCCACGCAGATTTGCCAAAATCAATCGAAGGATATTATCAGGAGATAGGACGTGCGGGAAGAGATGGATTAGCATCAAGCTGTTATCTGTTTTATTCAAACGGAGATATCTCCACTCAAGAATATTTAATAGCGCAATCGGAAAGCAAGGAATATCAAACATTAGCGTTTCAAAAACTTGCTCGAATAGAGCATTTTGCCAGAAGTTTTGAATGCCGTCATAAATATATTCTTAATTATTTTGGCGAACAAAAAGATAAATATTCCTGTCACAAAAGGTGTGATGTTTGCCTATCCTGTGATATAAAAAATCAAGACATTACTATTGAAGCACAAAAAATTTTATCCTGTATATTTCGTATTCCTTATTCAGTCGGTACATCAATAATTGCGCAAATACTTTCGGGGTCAAAATCAACTAAAGTTAGAAAATTTCAAAGATTGTCCACTTTTGGAATTATGAAAGAAAAAACACAAGACGAGATTAGAAATTCAATTGATATGTTAATTGATGAAAAAATTATTGAACGAGAATCTGGAAAATATCCGACTTTACATTTAAATAAAAAATCTCGCCGGGTTCTTCTTGGCAAACAAAAAGTTATTATAAAAATCAAAGAAGTCCAAGAAATAAAACAAAAATTAAATTATGAAGTAGAATTA
>DAOVQR010000026.1 GCA_030628575.1 bacterium | reverse complement strand
GGTGAACAAACAATAATGGGACAGGTTTTTATAAAAAGTAATACCAATCTTTTCACAGTTAAAACCATTCTTTTTATTTTAGTAATAGCTCTAGTTTCAGGAAAAAGTGGACTTTCAGGTAAAGATTCTGGGGGAGTCCTTTCCCCCATTGAACTTTTTGGATATAGTTTTCTCAACACTATGTTAATAATTTCTTCAATATTCAGCTTTATGCCTGATGCGACTAGAGAAAATTTTATCAGCACATCAAAATTTGCGTCAATCATTATGCAATATGAAATGTGGTGGGTGATACTACCAGTTGTTTTATTGATAGTAACAGGGTTTATGCATAAAAACGGGGATTAGTATTTTAAATAATTGTTGATTTTTAAAAGAGCGCCAATGTTTGATGCGCTCTTTTTTGATTTTTTTTATTTTAGATCTCGGCCTAGAATCCCCTCTGCTGCCCTGATCCCAGAACACCAAGCGGCAGTAATTCCTCTGCTGGTTCCAGGTCCATCCCCAACCATATAGATATTATCGGTAACTCGAAAATGATTATCAATAAAAGATGGTTTATTGGCATAATTTTTGATTTCTGGAAAATACATAACAGTAGAAGGGTGTAGAAGACCCGGCACTATAGTATCCAAAAGTTTCATTGCTTTCCAGATATCCCTTAAAATATTTGATGGGGCGAAACCAATATCTCCTGGGTTTGCTTTAAGTGTTGGTTCAAAACCATACAATAAATCTTTATCATTAAAAGTTTCCCATTTGGAACGTAATCCTAATCTAAAATCACCTACTCTCTGCATAATTGGTTTTCCACCACCTATATGCATTATGTAATTACCGAGTATTGCACCCATTTCCTGCCCACTTGTCACTGGTTCGGTAAGATCCTTAGTTTTCAACAAGGCAAAATTTACCAAACCATTGGGGTTTCTATCGCTAGAGAAAGAATGTCCATTAACTGAATAATAGCCATCATATTTTTCCTGAACTACAGAAGCACAACCAGAGTTTGTACAAAATGTTCTGACACTATTGGGAAAAATAAATTTTGGATCGTAGTAATCTCGAACAATGGAATAGTTCTCTTGTTCTGTTTCTATTCTTACCCCAATATCTATAACGTTGTCGCTATACACAACTCCAAATTGATCCATTAAATTCTGTAAAAAAGAAAAACCAGCCCTGCCGGGTGCAATAATCAGTTTATTAAAATTAAGATCATATTTTTCATCATTTTTTTTCAAAACGGTGATTTTGCTATCATTATGATCAATATTAATCACTTCTTCATTTAATCTGATATCTACACCTAAATTTTGTAGCTCAGATATAAGTTTCTCAATTAAAAAAATAGCTTTATCTGTACCAACATGCGCTTGCCTTACATCAATTAATTTGACTCCTAGTCGCTCAGCCCTTTTGATATATCCGCGGGTGTTGTTCTTGGATTTAAAAACAGGATTCAAATGCTTTTCTACGATTTTCAGACATTCTGTTGCTTGTTTTTCATCCCAAATATCAGCGGGAAAGCAAATAGGATGGGTGTAATTTTGTTTGCAATCATTGCGTAGACCCCCAGAGGTAATTTTATTTTTCTCGAGTATTAATATCTTCAATTTTGGACTCTTTTCAATAAGATGGAAGGCAGCTCCCAAACCAGCTGGGCCCGAACCAACAATAATCACGTCAAATTTTTCCATCAACTATATCCTCCTAATTATTAATTTGCAATCATCTACCAACCGGCAGATAAGAATGCGTTCTTATTTTAACAAAAATAAAAAAAATACCAAAATTAGTGGCATTTTAGTCCTACAATTACGAAACTTTTACCCAGCACAAGGAATCAAAGTTATAAACATCGCTTCAAAAGTTGGCAAATATTTTTCGTACTCAAGTCCTGAATAAGATAAAGTGATAATATTGTTTCCACAAATCCAATAATAATTAACCATATCAATTCCCTTAACATAACTTTTGGAAACTTCGTGACCATTGTGGGTAAAATAAGTTGTATTCACTTTAGTTTCTGCCCCCTCAGGATCTCCAACAGGCTGCTCCTCTGACCAATCGTAAATATTATTATATTGTTTTATCATTTCAGTTGCAGAAATTGAAACTATTACATCACTATTCATTTCATCTCCAACGTAGAATGCCACAAAGCTAGAATTTGTAGTTGTACCTTCACCACTCCAAGTATTTGGATATCTTAATGAATAACCATACTTAGTGTTATGATATAAACGTGAATTTGATTGATCTAACTCGGAAATTGGACTTGCACTTTTATTCGGAATTGAAATTGCGGTTTGTCTCGGCAAACCCAACTTCGCCGGATCATACCAAGAATCTTTATAATAATTTGTGTACCACCACCAGGCAATTAAAATCAATCCTACCAAAACTATTACCAATATCCCCACAACTATAGCAATGATTTTTGGGAAATTTGATGATTTTTTATTTTGTTTTTCTGAATCCACTTTTTACCCCTTCTTAATCTGAAAACTAAGAATAGACAAAGATACTCCAAAAATTAAGGCATAAACTCCAATTATCCAAATAAGTAATTCTATACTTACTACCGGAAAGAAAAATAATGTAAAACCAATGATAAGTGAAATTATACCTGTTGTACCTAACACCCATTTGCCGATTACTTCTTCTTTTTCGGAAAAACTAACAATAATTTCAATAATACCGCTGATAATTGCCCAAATTGCTACGAAATACAACAAGATCAATACTGTAATTGCCGGCCAAGTAAACACCATAATACCAATTACTACTCCGGCAATTCCTTGAAGCAGATACATCCACCAATTAGAATGGTCTTTCATTGCCATAAATGAACCAATAATCGAAACGACACCACCAATTAATGCATAAAGTGCAAAAAGAATAACCAGTACTTCAATAGTTATTCCTGTCCAAAATAACGCCACCAAACCAAACAAAATCGCCAAAATTCCACGAAATAGAATCGCCCCCCAATACTTAGACAAAACATTTTTGTTCATAAAAATCCTTTCTTATATACATTATATCATATTTTTAAACTTATATAATTTTTTTATACAGTAAATTTTATTTTAGTTCGTCTTCTTTGTAATGGATCTAATATCTTTTTTCTTAAACGTAAATTATTTGGTGTTACTTCTAATAGTTCATCTTCTTCCAAAAACTCAATGGATTGTTCTAAACTAAGTTTAGTAGCAGGAGTTAATATAACAGAAATATCAGATGTAGAAGAGCGGATATTTGTAAGTTTTTTTTCCTTTGCAACATTGATATCTAAATCATTTTCTCGCGAATGAAGTCCTACAATCATTCCTTGATAAACTTCTGTTTGAGGTTCAATAAAAGTAATTCCTCTTGCTTGCGCATTATTTAAACCGTAAGTAACGGCTTTTCCATTTTCGCTTGAAATCAATACACCGTTTCTCATTTTTAATACATTTTTAATTATGGGTTCATATTTTAAAAATACCGAATTCGTAACAGCGTTGCCGCAAGACAAAGTTAAAATTTTACTTCTAAGTCCTAATATCCCGCGGGTAATTATTTCAAAAACTAATCTCACCCCATTGGGGACATTTTGTTCTTCTTGAGAAATGATATTCCCCTTTCGTTTAATAACTTCAGTAATTATTGTATTTATATATTCGTTTGGTATTTCAATAGTCAATTCTTCAATTGGCTCGCATAAAATTCCATCAATTTCTTTTGTAATAACTTGAGGTTTTCCAATTTGCATTTCAAAACCTTCTCTTCTTAAAGTTTCAATAAAAACAGATAAATGGAGTTCTCCTCTGCCAGAAATAATATATTCACCATCTTCAATATCTAATTTCATAGATACATTTGTTTCTAATTCTTTTTTTATCCTATCCAATATTTGCCTCCCAGTTACAAATTGACCTTCGCACCCAGAAAATGGAGAAGTATTTGCTGAAATTGCCATTTTTAATGTTGGCTTACTAATTTCAATTCCTTTCAAAGTTGTAGGTAATTTTTCTTGGCTAATTGTATCACCTATTTCAATATTTTTTATTCCAGTTAAAGCAACAATATCGCCAGCTTGCACTTCTTTAACTTCTAATTTTTTCAGACCAGAACTGACAAAAATTTTTTCGATTTTCGATTTTTCTTTGATTCCATTACAATTGATAATTTTGATTTCTGTATTTGGTTTTGCAATGCCAGAATGAATTTTTCCAATTGCATATTTTCCTTGAAAATTATCATAATCAAGTGCAGAAACTAGCATTTTAAATTCCTCGGATTCTTGAATTTTTGGTTTTGGAATATGAGTTATAATTGCTTCAAAAATACAAGTTAAATCAGAATCTTGTGAAAAATCATTTGGGATTTTATCCCAAGCTTTTCCATCTCTGGCAATTGTAAAATAAGTCGGAAAATCTAACTGACTATCATCTGTTGCCAAATCTAAAAATAAATCGGATATTTTATTGATAACTGTTGGAATTTGCGCGTTTTTTTTATCAATTTTATTGATCACAACAATAACTTTTAGATTAAGTTCCAATGCCTTTTTTAAAACAAATTTTGTTTGCGGCATTGGACCTTCTTGCGCGTCAACAACCAGAATTACACCATCTGCCATATTTAGAGTTCTTTCAACTTCGCCGCCAAAATCAGCATGTCCAGGAGTATCAATAATGTTAATTTTCACGCCATTATATTTTATAGCAGTATTTTTTGCCAGTATTGTAATTCCTCTTTCTCTTTCCTGGTCATTTGAGTCCATTATAAGATTTTGACTCATTTCCGCCTGATTATCACGAAATGTTTTGGATTGCTTTAAAAGACCATCAACAAGCGTGGTTTTCCCATGATCAACGTGAGCTATAATTGCAATATTTCTGATATTATTCATAAAAATAAAAATGGGCCTTTTCCCATGTATGATATTGATATATTATACCTGATTTTGTGATTTTGTCAACCAAAAAAATCCGTTTTTGAAAACAGACTTTTAAATTATACTTGTCAAAAATTTTTATTACAACAAAAAATCAGTTTATACGAAAATATTATATCTTATTGATATGAGATTTTTTCAGCTATTCTTCCATGTTTATTATATATAATGACTTCGCTATTTTGATTTTTGGCAATTTTGCGAGCTTTAAAAATCGCCATCTTTTTATTATTAAAAACAGCAGATACTTTTTTTGCAGTAATTTTTTTAACAGCCCATCCTTTTGCGTGAGGTATTACGTGTTGTGTGTCAAAACCTTTTTTCACTGCCTGTACGTATGATTTTAAATATGGATTGTTGTGGTTTTTTGGCTTTAATATTTCTTTTGTCATGAAACTACCTTTTTAATAATATCATTAATATTATACTGTAATTTTTTGATATACTCAAGTAGTTGATTTCTGTTTCTAAATTTGGATATTTTATATTTCATTTTTTCTTTTTTATACGAACTTTCTATGATTTTAATTGAAATTTGTGGAAAATTTTTAGCAACCCACAAAATTACAGTTCTTGAGCCAGAATGAGTTTGATAAAAAATGATATCATCGAACTTTCTATCTCTATTTAAAAATGCAGCAAAAGCTCGTTTAAAATCATCAGGAATAATAAAATGTAATTCAACAGTTTTATGATTTTTGAGGCATTTTTTAATTTTTATCTTTGCACCTTCAATCGTTGACAAAGTACCATCGTAGATAATCGCATTTTCATCAGTTAAATAAGTATATAGATACTCAGTTTTACCTGATGCACTACCACCACTTAATAATATAACTTTTTTATATTTGTGGTTTTTTATTATTTTAGAAAAATCAATATCAGCCATCTTTGCTGACATTGTATGAAATTCATAAGCTTTATTTGGTGTATAGCCATTAATTTTTTCTTTGTATTCATCTATCGAGACAATATAAGGTGTTATTTCTGTATTTTTCATGTTAATTTAATTATACACTAATTTTTTTTGAAAAAAACCCGCATTTTTGATGCGGGCCGTGATTGTCACTTTATGTTTACGGAATAGTTGTTCCGCCACGTCAACCTACTATGCTATGGGAAGAGAAACGAATGAGTTAGCTTGTCACACTTTTTGAGATCTTCTAATGTGCATCCGCCCTTGTCTAAAAATTTCTTAACATTTCTCTTTTTTTCTTCTTGAGAAACTTCTGTACATCTTTCCCACTCCATTGCAGTTAACAGATAAACTTGCCTGGCTATTTCTTTATATTCTCCCCTGGTCATTTCTTTATATTCTTCGTTAATTCTTTCGGGATACGAATACGCTTCCCCAATAAACTCTAGGATTTGAAATTGTCCCCAGAGACTTGGTATGTGTACATTCTCTTCTCTAAGTAGCATGTTGGTATTCTTTTTTGCCAGCTTAATGATTTGGTGAATCAACACTTTATACAAATTTTTTATTCTCTTGTCTCTTCGACAATCTGGGTCATCATACAGTTTTTTTATTATTTTGAAAAACCTGTATTGATTTCACCAGTATCCATTTTTGATTTCATCTGTTGTTTTTCTTATATGCTCCAGTGTAAAAAAGTAGTGAAGATATTGTTGACTACTTATCTTCTTTGCTTTAGATGAAACCACATCGGCAATATGGGAGATTATCCAGTTGTCTCTTCCTCTGTCTAATAATTTTTCAATTTTAGACACAAACTTTGGATACAACTTAACCATTTTTTCGACTTTTTCAAATGTCATTTTATTATTCTCCTTAATTATTCACCATGTTTCTGGATAAGAATTTCCAGAAAGTGGTGAATAATTTAGAGGTTTTTTATTAATGAACAATTACAATACAAAATCATAGCAGAAAACTTATCCTTTGTCAATCAAAAAAGTCCAAGATTCATTATCGGGCAAGCAAGCCCGAATAATAAAGGGTGAATTTAGAATAATATTACCATATAACAATAGACAGTTATATTTTAAATTTTTTTAATTTCAATTCCTAAAACGCCTAACTCTTTTTCACTTTTGGGAGAATAAAATTTTCTTAATCTTTTAATAACTTTTTCTTTTCTATCCCAACCAAATTTTTCAGCACCTAAACTTGTTATTAAATCATTAAAACCATCAAATTTATGTAATTCTACTACTTTAGTTTTTATTATTTGAGATTCATTATTTTTTAAATGAAATTCAATAATATCATTTATTCTAATCTTTTTTCTTTTATCATCAAGAAGACGGCTTTCAATTGTTTTTTGACCGTTTTTAATTTTTCGAAACGGTTCTTTTTGCAAATTCATATAATGGATCATAATTTCCTTTGAATAAATTTTATTCTGTAAATAAATTATATAAAATTATGCAATAAACCGCCAGTAAATAATGAATCACCCTGTGGCAGAAACCACAGGGAATAACAAGTTTAAATTTATTTATATGGATTTTCAGGAAATTCAGTATTTTCTAATTCCCACCCTGCAACATGAGCCGCAATTCCTTTTAATTTATCAACTGAAAAATTATATTTATCTCCCATTTCTTTAATTGCTTGTTCTTATTTTAACATTGCTTCCTCGCTATAATCTTCAGTAATTAATGCTGAACGAAGATTACTGTATTCTTCTGTTATCTCAAATTCTTTTTTTGAAGGTGTGGTATTATAAACTTTTCTTATTATTTTATCTGTTTCTTCTTCACTAATCTTAAATTGAGAAGCTGTTTTTTTAATGTATTTTTGATCTCCGGGAGTTATTGCTTCAGAATGATAATAATTCCAAATATCAAATTCTTCATCAGTAAAATCTACAAACAATTTTTCTTCTTCTTGAATATTAGAATTGTTGTTAGAATTCTTATTACAACCAATTAATGAAAAACCTACAATCACTATAAACAAGCATAAAATTAAACTAATAATTTTCTTATTCATTTTTCACCTCTTCTGAATTATACTTATAAATATTAGGCATAATATCAAAAATATGGGTCTAATTTGCTAATATTTGTTCAATCATTTTCTTTTTAATTTGTATTCTAAGTCCTCTATGTATTGTTACTTTTTCTTTAAGATGAGCAAAGCTTCCCTCTAATGAATTTGTTGTATTG
>DAOVQR010000129.1 GCA_030628575.1 bacterium | reverse complement strand
GTGTAACTGCTCAACATCGAGAAATGCTGGGTCAAGTATTGGATTTATTTAAAATAAAGCCTGATTATGATTTAGATTTGATGACAGCAAATCAAACATTACATGACTTAACTTCCAAAGTTATTCTTGATATAACCAAAGTTATTCAAAAAGAAGATATAGATGTTATGCTGGTTCAAGGTGATACGACTACTGCTTTTGCTACAGCTCTATCAGCTTTTTATTTAAAAATACCTATTGGGCATGTGGAAGCAGGTTTGAGGACTAGAAATAAATATAGCCCTTTCCCAGAAGAAATAAACCGGCACCTTATTAGCGTATTAACTGATTATAATTTTGCACCAACTCAATGGGCTAAGAAAAATTTGATTAGAGAAGGTATAAACCCAAGTTCAATAATTGTAACGGGTAATACTGTTATCGATGCACTCAATATAGTAGTTGAAAAACAAAAGGGTTCAATCGTCAATGAGAAATTGAAAAATTATTTTAAATCTCGATTCGACATTTCGTTCCAAAATGACTTGAAAACGATTTTGGTTACTGGTCATCGACGGGAAAGCTTTGGAAAAGGATTTGAAAATATTTGTAAAGCCATAAGGGAATTGGCAGAAAATAATTCAGATACTCAAATTATTTATCCCGTGCATCTAAACCCAAATGTTCAGAAACCAGTTTATTCTATTCTTAGTGATATAGAGAGAGTGTATTTGATTCCTCCTCTTGACTATGAATCTTTTATATATCTTATGAATAATAGCTATTTGATTTTAACAGATTCTGGTGGGATACAGGAAGAAGCTCCAACCTTGGGCAAACCCGTATTAGTAATGAGGGATACTACTGAAAGACCAGAAGGAATTAAGGCAGGTACGGCAAAACTTGTTGGTACTAATATACAGCGAATAGTATCAGAAACTGAAAATCTTTTATATAATTCAGATAAATATGAAAGAATGTCAAAAGCTGTAAATCCATATGGAGACGGACATGCTGCAGAAAGAATTGTAAAATTTCTTTCCTCAATAAGGAATAAATTATGGAGGAAATAAATGCCAATAAATAAACAACACATATTTTTTACCTATTGTGATTGGTTCGAAAAATGGTGTGCATATCAGGCAATAAATGAGGCTATATCAAAAAATGAAAAAGTTTTGTACGTTCCAACTTTTTGCAACTTTCCTTCAGCATTATTACATAAAAAAAGTCGAAAAACGATTGTCAATTGGCTAAAAGGAAATCAAATCAAAAAAATTAACGAAAATCTCACTATTTTTTATCCACCTCCATTATTTCATTTTGGACGAACTGAGCCTTTTATTAGATATAATGAAAAGTTAGTTGAATTGAATTTAAAATTTTTAGGCTGGTTGACCAAAAAAATTTCAATTAAGATGGGATTTGAAAATCCTATCATTTGGACAACTGAATTTTTAGGTCATTGCTTTAGATCCATATTCCCTGATAATTTATTGATTTACTACCAAGTTGATGATATTAGATATTCTCCACGGTCAAATAGCAAAATCATTAAAACAAATGAAAGGAAAATTGCACAAGTTTTTGATTTAGTAATTATAGTATCAAAAGAATTACGAAGAAGATTTAATGGATATGGTGCGAAGACATTGTTGGCCAATATTGGCGTTACTTCCAAATCTATTAAATATGGTAATATAAAGTCATTGCCAAAGATAAACGATCTGCCGGGGAAAAAAATTGGCTTTTTGGGTAATCTTGCATCTTTTATTGATTATTCATTGCTTGAAAAAATAGCGATAAGATTTAAAAATTGTCAATTGGTTTTTGTTGGTCCTATTGAGAGGAATAGAAGATTATTAGAATCAAATTCATTACTGCATTATCCAAATATTAAATGTTTCCCCACAGTTGATATTTCGGATGTTCCAAAAGTTATTGCTGCCTTTGATGTTTGCATTCTTCCTTTTTTAAGGAATGAAATTACCCTTGCAGCAGACCCTATTAAGATGTATGACTATCTTGCGGGACAAAAGCCAATTGTTGCTATCAAAATTAATAAGGACATGGAAAGATATAAGGATATTGCTTATTTATACGAGACCCATGAAGAATTTTTAAAAGGAATTGAATTAAGCTTAAGTAGAAAACATCCCGATACCATGAGAAAAAAACAATTGGAATTTGTCAAAAACAATACCTGGGAAAATGTTGTATCTCGAATAAGAAATTTTATTGATGAGGAATTTAGGAGTAAATATTGGAAAAAGATTAAAGAGGAAAGGAAGAAATGTACAACAAAAAAATGAAAATTCTACACTGTGGTGGCGGTTGGCCAACTAATATTGGTAATGCCTTTATCGATTTTGGCATTAGTTATTTAATAAAAAAAACTATACCAAACAGCAAAGTTTACTTTGCAAGTAACGCGATGAACTGGATTTATCATCAATATGGTAACCAGAAGAGGAAGGTAAATTTCCTTGACGTGGCAGGTGTAATAAAAGCCGATTTTTATGTTTTCGGCGGATCGATGTTAAGTCCGCATTGGTTCAAAGATCATTTAAGATTGTTTCATGAACTTGCGAAGAACAATTCTAAGATTATAATGTATGGTGTAGGAGGTGGAACATATTCTGATAACGAAATAAGTGAGACTAGAAAATACTTAAAAAAACTAAATATTTTTGTATTTATTTCCAGAGATAGAAAAACATTTGAAAGTTATTATGATCTTGCAGAACATTCTTATGATGGGATCGATTGTGCTTTCTTCCTAGATGATGTATTTACTCCTGCAAAACTTGATTTACCCGAATATGTTGTTTTTACTTTTGATAAAATGGCCGAACCAAATATAGAGGTTAAAGAAAAAATAATTAGAACACATCATGCATCATGGCGGTTTTCATCTAATCAAATTTTATCAAAAAGAGATATCAAAAATT
>DAOVQR010000001.1 GCA_030628575.1 bacterium | reverse complement strand
TATATGATAATATATAAATAGATAAAAAATTTAGGAGGGAGTAAACATTGATTAGTATCTTAGATGTTTTTTCTTGGTGGTATGCTAAGTCGCCTAAAAAAATATATAGTTTTATTATTTCTACGATAAGATATATTTATCATTCATTTTCTATTCCATATATGTTTAAAACACTTTTTGCACCATGGAAACGCGATATTTCTACTTCCGTAAATCCCAATTTGCAAGAAATGTTTAATGCTTTTGTCAATAATCTTGTTGCTAGATTTATAGGTTTTGTTGTCAGATCAATCACAATTATTATTGGATTAATGGTTTTAATAATTTCTTCAGTGATATTATTAAAATTTATGATATTCTGGCTGTTTTGGCCAATTTTAATAATAGTTAGTTTTGTTTATGGAATAACAATTATTTTATTTTAATCTTTGAAATTATTATGTCAAATAAAAATCCCAAAATTGATTTTCTGAGTTCTGATACTTATAGAACTGCTTATGCGAAGCAGTATATTAATCTATTGCCGATAAAAATAATCAGAGTAATAATCTATGTTCTTGGTTTGCTATTGTATATTTATTTAGCAATAAATCTTCTGACTAATTTACAGACACCTGATGGTATAATCAGTATTTTATGTATAGTATTATCAGTAATATTATTTATAGGAATGATTGATATTTATATCACTTTTCATTTAGAAGGAAAACCCAAAGTTGGTTTGCCAGAAGCTTTCGAATCATCAGATACCTCAATCAATTTGGCCGAATATCTTGATACTAATTCGGTTGGTATGATTTTAATACAAGCGATTAAATTACAAAAAAAATACAATTTAAATAAAATAGATCCATTGTTGGTTTTTCTGGCATTTTCTAAAGATAGAATTGGTCAGCAGATATTACTTCGCTGCGAAATTTATTTTGATAATAATAGTGAGAAACAATTTATTCAAATGTGTAAAGAGAATATCAACAATTCTCAATCAGTCAATATTTTTACTGAAGAATTAAAACAGATATTAATTGATGCTATGAAATTAGCAATAAAGGGGAAAAGAGAATTTGCAGATTTTGGTGATTTATGTATGGCATTAGGTGAAAAAAATACAACAGTTAAAAAGATACTAAACGATAAATCTCTTAAAAGCGAAGATTTGTCAGATATTGTCAGTTGGTATAGAAGATTAATAGAATATAGTAAAAAACAATATTTTTGGCAGAAGAAATATTATGGATGCGGTGTAGGTCAGGATTGGGCTTCTGGCTACACTCCTATTTTGAATTATTTCTCTAAAGATATTTCTGAGTTTTTATTAGATGTGAAACTGCAGGCAATTGCTTCAGGTCATAAGCAGGTGATTGATAGAATAGAAGAAATTTTGGTTAAATCGGGTCAAAATAATGTTATGTTGATAGGGGATGAAGGAGTTGGTAAGAGGACTTTAGTTAATGCCTTTGCGCAAAAAGTGATAAGGGGTCAAGCTTTGTTTTCTTTAAGATATAAACACGTAATTGAATTAGATACAAGCCAACTTTTAGCTGGGGCAAGTGAAGCGGAATTGCAGCAGCGGTTTGTTAGGATTTTTGCCGAAGCAACCAATGCCGGAAATATTATTCTTTTTATCAATAACTTTGATAATTTAGTTAATCCAGAAATCGAGCAATTAGGTACTGTTGATGCCTCGCAGTTTTTAATTCCTTATTTAAAATCAGATAAGCTGCAAATTATTGCTACTTCAAATTACAATGGATGGCATAAAAAAATAGAGCAAAACCAAACATTGGCGAATCTATTTACAAAAGTTGATGTAATAGAGCCGAAAATTAGTGAAATGATGCCAGTATTAGAAGATGTAGTAGGTCAGTTTGAAGTTAAAAATCGTGTAATGTTTAGTCACAATGCCTTAAAAGCAATTATAAAACTTGCCGATCGTTATATTCACAATGAGGTCTTTCCGCAAAAAGCAATTGATCTTGTTCAGGCATTGTCAGCTAAATATAATTTAGGAAATCAAATAAAAATTATCACATCAAAAGAAGTAGAAGATTATATATCCACACGTTTTAAAGTACCGGCAACGGAAGCCACCAAAGAAGAAAAAAAGAAATTACTTAATTTGGAACAAGAATTGCACGAAAGAATTATTGATCAAGAAGAAGCAGTAAAATTAATTGCTAATTCATTGCGTCGTGCTAGAGCAGGATTAGCAAAAAAAAATAAACCAATAGGTTCTTTTCTATTTATTGGGCCTACAGGAGTTGGTAAAACTGAAACTGCCAAAGCCCTAGCAGATATTTATTTTGGATCAGAAAAAAATATGATTCGCTTTGATATGAGTGAATTTCAGCAAATTAGTTCTGTCGAACGCTTAATTGGTAGTGAAAATGCCAAAGGTAAAGCTGGGCAAGGAAGATTATCTGTGGCGATAAAAGAAAATCCATATACGGTTCTATTATTTGATGAAATAGAAAAAGCACATTCAAATATCCTGAATTTATTTTTACAAATGCTTGACGAAGGATTTATTACCGATGCAACTGGTCGAAAACTTGATTTTACCAATGCAATTATAATTTGTACTTCTAATGCTGGAGCAGAGGAAATTAGACAATATATTAAATCCGAAAAACTTCTTGATAAATTGAGCAATTATATTCTCGATTATTTACAGAAAAAGGCTTTGTTTAGACCTGAATTTTTAAATCGTTTTGATGCAGTTGTTTGTTATAGACCATTACTTCCGGAACATATATTTGCGATTGCAAAATTAATGATTAAAAAATTACAAAAAACCATGAAACAAAAGGAAATTAAATTACAAATAACTGAACCGGCAATAAAAAAATTAGCAGAACTTGGGTATGATCCAACGCTCGGTGCTCGACCAATGGCGCGGGTGATTCAAGAGAAAGTAGAAAATCTTTTGGCAACAAAAATGCTTAAAGAGGAAGTATCAAAAGGTCAATCTGTTGTCATTGATGAGAAAGATATAATATAAATAATTTCTAATTGACCTAATTTCCAATTTCTAAATAACTACAAAATTCAAATTCTCAAATATTTTAAACAAATTTTGAATTTATGATTTATTTCATTTAAATTTATTTAGGATTTAGATATTAGAATTTAGAGTTTGAGATCTATTGATTAGAATTATAGTTTTTGGTATTATGTTAAAGTAGAAATTTAAGGGCGATTAGCTCAGTTGGTTAGAGCGCGTCACTGATAATGACGAGGTCGGAGGTTCAAATCCTCCATCGCCCACCATACTCAAGCAAAGCTTGAGAAATTACAAATGTCAAATTACAAATTCCAAATAATTTCCAATATCCAATTTTCAAAATTCTAAACCGTTTTGATTATTGAAATTTAGGTTATTGAAATTTGTTTGTAATTTGATGCTTGTGATTTGGTATTTATGAAGAGGGCCCGTAGCTCATCTGGTAGAGCGCCTCCCTTGCACGGAGGAGGTGGCAGGTTCGAGTCCTGTCGGGTCCACCAAACTTCGCCACAATAAATTGTGGCTTCGCTTGGCGAACCAAACCATTATAAATTAAAACTTTGCTTGGCGAGCCACTTAAGATATTAAGAAGTTTGTCCAGCGTAGCTTATTAGCGAAGTTGGACATTTAGAGTCATGATAAATATGTATTTTACTTATTTATTACAATTATCGAATGACGATTATTATACTGGTTCGACCAAAAATATAAAATTAAGATTAGATAAACATCAAACGGGAGCAGTTTTATATACATCAAAGTTTAGACCGGTATATTTGGTTTGGTATACTGCTTTTAAAAATAAACAGTTAGCATTAAAATTTGAAAAATATCTTAAATCTTCATCGGGCAAAGCTTTTAGGAATAAACATCTGATTTAAGGTGTTTTTTGTTTAGTGATATTTTACGATTCAAACACAATCAATTCAATTCATGATTTTTATTTAGTCTAATGTTGGCCTATAGTAAGGATATAGACTATGTTAAACTTGTTATTCCCTGTGGTCTCTGCCACAGGGTGATTCATTTTGGAATGTTGATATATCCTTTATAATTTTGTATAATAGTTCTAACTTCATTTACAATATACCACCAGAATGAATTTGATGAATGAATTTGATGAATGTTATTAAAATCCTTTGTGTTGAATTAACTAAAGTACTCAGAGTTTTAATTGAGGATTTAATAAAAAATAAAATTATGCCAAAAATAAAAGATTTACCAAAAGAACAAAGGCCTAGGGAAAAGTTGCTAAAATTTGGACCGGAGTCATTGTCCGATAAAGAGCTTTTGGCGATTTTAATCGGACATGGCTTAAAAGGAAAGTCTGCCCTGGAAATGGCTGATGATTTACTGAATGAATATAAAAATCTGAAGGGGTTAGCTGGTCGTCGTTTAGACGAGTTTATGAAAATTAAAGGGATAAAAGAAGCAAAAATTATCAGAATTGCTACAGCATTTGAAATAGCAAAACGGATTTATTTTACATAAAATTATGTCAAAAAAAGAAAATAAAATTTCAATAACTAATCCCTTCCAGAATATGAAGCATATCAATTATGCTTTAGTTGAATGTACGCGTCCGATGATGTATAAAGCGTTAAAATATTGGGGCAAAAAACCGCACAATATTTTTCGCAAATACATAGAGAATTACACAAAAGAAAATGAAATTGTGCTAGACGCTTTTGCAGGAAGCGGTATTGCCCCGTTGGAAGCAATACAAATAAATAGAAAAGCTGTTGCGATAGATCTCAACCCCATTTCTACTTTTATGATTAAGATGGTTGCTAAACCGCTCGATTATTCAAAGTTTGGAAAACACTATACAAAAATACTGGAAAAATTAATAAAGAAAGAAAAAGAGATTGGCGTTTTTGTTACGAAATGCAAAAAATGCGAAAACGAAGCCAGAGTTATCGGTGTTCATTGGGACGGCAGAAACCCGATACTTATAAGATACAAATGTTCTTGCACTAAAAGTAATCAAGGTAAAGAGCCAGATGATTTTGATAAACAAATTATCAAAAAATCAGAAAACTTAAAAATTCTCTATTGGTATCCGGAAGATGAATTTCCAAAAACAAATTTTTTCAAATCTGTACGCAAGGGAATTGGAAATCAATATTATAAACTTTGGACAGAAAGAACGCTTTACTTAATTTCTTTTTTGTATAAAGAAATTGAAGATGTTGACGATGAAGAAATAAAAGACTTTTTGAAATTTGCCTTTATTTCAATGATTCACCTTGCCTCAATTATGGTTTCGGCAAGAAGAACAAAAAGCAAAAGACCCGATTCTGGAAGTTGGGGAAGACCGGCATTTATTCTGCCAAAAAGGCATATGGAACAAAATCCAGTCATTTTGTTTCAAAGAGCGGTTGAGGATAGACAAGGTCTTATAAAAGCGAAGAAATCATCTGAAAAATTGCTTGCGAATAAGGTGAATATAGCAAAAGACTTTCAAGAATTAACCGATGACAAGAAAGATAAAAATTTACTTATTTTAACGATTGATGCTTTGGACTTATCAAAGAGAATTCCTGAAAATAGCATTGATTATGTTATAACAGATCCGCCCTATGGCGGACTAATCCAATACTTTAGTTTGAGCAGTCTTTGGGCAATCTGGCTAAAGCACAGTAACAAAAAATTTGAAATTTCTTATGAAGATGAGATAACCATTGAACACAAAAAGGACTTTGAGCGATACCACAATCTTCTCACTAAAGCATTACGCGAAATTTATAAGGTTTTAAAGCCCGGGCACTATTTAACTTTGACTTTTCACAACAGAGAAATTAATGTTTGGAACTCCGTTATTAAAGCTGGGGCGTATTCAGGTTTTGTTTTTGAAAAGATTTTATATCAGCCAAACAAACGAGCTTCGGAGGCAGGAGTTGCCATGCCTTACGGTAGCGCAATAAGCGATTATTATTTGCGATTTAAGAAACCTGAAAAAGCGGGTGTGTCTGATCATCAAAAAATGGGCAAAGAAGAATATGAAAGAATTGTTGTTAAAGCTGCTAAAGATATTATTGCATTAAGGGGTGAACCAACAGAAATGACTTTTATTTTGAATGGAATTTATACAGAGTTATTTTCAACAGGAAGATTTTTTGAGGGTAGCCACGACGACATTGTAAATATTCTTAAAGAAAACATCGAAAAGGTATTTGTTCTTATTGAGAATAAGGAGGGGAAACTTGGGCCTAAATGGTGGTTAAAAAATCCAGAGGATATGCTTTTCAAACGAGTACCTTTATCAGATAGGATTGAAAGGGTGGTGCTTGATATGTTGCGTGGGAATATCAAAGTTACTTTTGATGAAATTTTACAGAAATTATTTATTACTTTTCCAAACGGACTAACGCCCGACACAAAGGGTGTTATAGAGGTATTGAAGGAATATGCGACAACGACTGGTGACGGTCGCTGGCGGTATAGACCAGAAGTAAATTATAGAGATTCAGAACACAGCGAAATGATTTGTTACTTGTCCGAGATCGGAAAAAAGGCGGGCTATAAAATTTGGGTTGGAAGTAAAGAGCAGGGCGATACTTTTAGAAATGAAAAACTTTCAAAATATTGTACTGTGCCGAATCTAAAACTTTCCGGATTTTCTGGTGATGAACTTCGCAGAATCGCAATGATAGATGTTCTTTGGTATGACGATTCTTCTATTAAATATGTTTTTGAAGTTGAAAATAGTACAAGCATTACATCTGCAATAGAAAGAGCTTCCCATATTCCAGAGGAATACGATGCAAAAAGATTTATCGTTATTCCAGAAGAAAGACAAAAAATGCTTGAGAGAAAAATGAATGAGCCTATGTTTCAAGAAGGTTATAATAAATATAAATGGCAAACTATCCATTATGATGCACTGAAAGATTTTTATAATTTGCATAAAAGTGATAAAACACTTAAACATAAAGATTTGTCTAACTTGAGGTAAATTTATGATAAAAAAGAAGCCCCAAAAAAAAGCAAAATACGACAAACGTAATACTATTAACGATTTAACTGGTAGAGAGTGGTTATTATTGACCAAAAGCGTTTGGGTAAGTGAGAAATGCGTTGATGATAAGTTTGCGTTTCAACATCCGGCTCCTTTTTTAATCAATGATATTAAAAAACTGATTAGATTTTTTACTAAAAAGAATATGATAGTGCTTGATCCGTTTTGCGGTTCAGGGACAACCTTACTCGCAAGTGCGCAAGAGAATAGAAAAGGAATCGGAATAGATTTAAGTAAAAAATATTGTCAAATGAGTCGAAAGCGTTTACAAGATTTAAAGTTGAAAAAGAATCAACAAGTTGTTTGTGGTGATTCTCTCAAAAAAATATCTCAAATTAAGGGAAAGCTTGATTATTGCGTGACTTCGCCGCCGTATCATAATATTTTGAGACATAATGGTGGAGGATTAAGAGAAATGAAAGATAAGGATGTGCGAAATGGCGCACGTCTCGGTGTTGAATATTACTCAGACGATAAACGAGATTTAGGTAATCAAGCGCAGTATAAAGATTTTCTGAAATTGTTGAAAGCGGTTATGGCAGGGGTATATAAAAAATTGCGAGATAAAAAATACTGCTCAATTATAATCAGCGATTTTACTGTAAACAAAAAAGAGACAAACGCAAGTGGTGATGTTATACGGCTTATGCAAGATATAGGGTTTGGTTTTGAAGGTATGGTTGTGCTTGTTCAAGACAATAAACCGCTTTATCCATTTGGCTACCCTTATGCTTACAAAATGAATCATCATCATCAGTATATTTTGAATTTTAGGAAATCTTGAGTGTGGAAGGAATAATTTTATGGCAACAATCAAAACAACACAAAAAGGTATTGAGTATTTAGTTGGGCTTCTCAAAGAGAAGGCAAAAACTATTACGCGTGCAATTTTTTGGAAAATTCGGCACGAAAATTCACAACAAGAGGATATTTGTTTAAAAATTGGCAGATATAATAAAACTGGTTTTGCCCCAGAAACCCTTGAAGTTGAAAATCCAAAAAGTGAACTTACTTTGGATAATGAAGAATTTCAAAAATTGCTTGAGTTTTTATTAGAAAACTACGAACCATTCAAGAAAGGAGTTAAAAAGTATATCCCTATTGATGAAAAATTTGACCGAAAAAGTATCGAACACTTAAAAGCAATTTTTGATAATCCCGACAAGCAGGAAGTTTTGGACTTTATTGCAAAAAACAATATTCTTTCCGATGATCTTGTTGCTGGATTACAAAATCAGACACGCATAAAAGCGATTCAAGAATTTAAAATTATGTTTGGCCAGGATTTGGTCGAGCAAAAATGGCAAGAATGGTTTAAGCACAACGATTGGGTATTGGGAAGCGAATTTGTGAGGATTTTGGACGAGCGAGAAATAGACACTGCAAACATTACTGATTATTTAATGCAGGCATACGACGGTTTTCTTGATATTGTTGAGATTAAACGCCCGCAAGGCAGTTTAAGATTTTGGACCGATGGCCAAGATCACGGAAATTATGTGCCGTCCTCTGATTTGACAAAAGCCATTATGCAAGCGACAAAATACATTTACGAAGTGGAAAGAGAAGCAAACAGTGTTAAGTTTTTGGAAAGAGTCGGCAATGTCAAAACAATAAAACCGCGTTGTATTTTGATTTTTGGTTGTTCAAGTAATTGGAATGATGACCAAAAAAAAGCATATCGTATTTTAAACTCAAGTTATCATAATTTGACGATAATGACTTATGATCATGTTTTGAAACGAGCCAAGCGTATTTTAAAAATTGACAATGCAAAGGAAGTAAATCAAAATACAAGAAAAGAAGAAGTGGACATTGCCGACATTCCATTCTAAATCCACCCACCACCCTTTTGATTTTGTAGCTCGTCCGCAAAAAAATTGGGCGAAATAACTTGAATTATAAAAAAATATAATTGTGAGTGAATGCAATTGCATTTACTGGAAATCTGAAATTTTTTATTATGTTATTAACACCTCATACTTTAGTTGGTGCGTCGATTGGAGCATCAACCAACAATGTTTCTTTGATAATAATTCTGGCTTTTTTAAGTCATTTTATTTTGGATGCCATTCCGCATTTTGATTGGGGAACTTGGCATAATTATGACTCTAATTTTAAGCTTGAAAAAAAAGATTACATTTTGCTAGTTACAGATGTATCAACTGCAGGAATATTATTATTTTGGGTTTGGACAAAATGGGATTATAATATATATATAGTATTGGGAGCGTTTTCTGCAGTATTAGTAGATTTAATTGACAATGTGCCGTTTTGGAAACGTTGGATGAGGCAAACATCATTCGGTAGATTTATTCATAAAATTCATACCTTTGTGCATTATAAAATTAAACCAAAATATTGGTATTGGGGAGTAATAACTCAAGTTTTGATCATAGGAGGTTGTTTATGTTTTTTAATAGATTGATTTGGTTTATAGTTTTTAATGTTGCTGGAATAGCAACTATTTATTATCGAGAAAAAATTGTTAGAATATTTGGTAAGAATGATATTGCAGAAAAATACCTTGGGCTAGGTGGGACATATAATATGTGGATAATAATAGGTATGATCTGTATGTTGGTAGGATTACTTATTATTTTAGGTAAAATGAGTTTAATTGGAATTTGAATAAATGCAGAATGTGGAATTCAGAATGCAGAATGTAGAATGTAGAATGTAGATTTAAGATTAAAGATTTAAGGTTTAAGTAAAATTCATAATTCATACTTCCTACTTCATAATTCATACTCCATGATTTATGTTCTATGATCTATGTTTTATGATTTCGAGCTTCTTACTTTAATCTGAAATCTGATATTGACCAAAGGTCTTTTTTTATTTATGATAAAAACAGAAGTAAAAATGTTGTGATAAAAGGAGGGGAATAGTGCTAAATAATAGTCAAACCTCTAATTGTTTTGAATGGATAAAGTTCACTTTGTTTGTGCTATTATTTATAATTATCAATTTATTACCGATTATTGTTTTTGCTGCCAGTTCTTCTAATTATCAAACAGAAGGTTTAATAGATTATGGCGGCGGTTTTTCGTCAAGTGAAAATTATCAAATCGTAGATTCAATTGGTAATTCTGATATTATGCCTGTTCAATCAGTAACACCTGTTATTTCTCCTAGTCCAACAGCAACTTCAACAGTTCAACCTACAATTAAACCGACTTCTACTCCTACAACTTTACCTAAAGAGGGAGAAGTGGGAATAATTGGGAACATCATTGATAAAATTATAGATTTTTTAAAATCAATAACAGATAATCCAATAGCTCAGACAATGAAGTTACCAATAGCTGCAGTGGTGGCATCCTTAGTAGTTTGGGCGACATTAGTACCAATAATTATGAATTTACCAATGGCTTCCCCAATATCCAGTATGATTGCTTGGTTTATTCCATTATTTAGCAAGAGAAAAAAACCATGGGGAAAAGTATATGATTCTGAAACAGGCCAGGGAATTTCCTTGGTGGCAGTTAGATTATTTGAAAAGGAATTTAATAAACTTCTCAAGACAGAATTAACTGACAATAAAGGCAGGTTCGGATTTTTAGTTGGTCCGGGTAAATATTATATTCAGGTTGTTAAAAAAGATTTTGCTTTTCCCTCAAAAGCGGTTAGTAAAGATTATCATGGTCAAATTTTAGAACTTAAAAAAGACCAGCCGATAATTGTTGATATTCCATTAGATTCAAATAAAAAAGTACTAGAGCATCGACTTAATATTCTATCAAAAATCACTGATTTTTTGGCTGTAATCAGAATTCCGCTTTTAGTTATCGGAACATTAATTTCTATTGCATTTGTGGTTGTATATCATCGGACAATTGATATTATTATAATCAGCTTTTACTCACTTATTTGGATTTGGGAGATTTATGGATTAATCAGCAAAAGCAAGGCATTTGGTAATATATTTGAATTTATGACTCATACACCTGTTAATTTGGCTATCATAAGAGTATTCAATGATACTAATAATAAATTAGTTTCCACAAAAGTTTCAAATGCCAAGGGAAGGTTTAGATTTATGATTAATCAAGGTGATTATTATACGACTGCATCAAAGCAAGGATATGAAAGATATAAAAGTGAACCAATGATTGTAGTAAAACAAAAGGTGATTGCTGAAGATATTATCTTAAAACCAAGACAAGTAAAAGAACAGATACCTATTATAGAAAAACAAAAAGTTACGCCAACCATGCTTGATGTAGCTCAAGATAAAGTAAATAATCATAGGATCGGGACTTGACAGAAAAAATGGCTTTGATATAATCACACTTGGAGATAAAAATATGAGTAAAGTTCAACAATCAAGAAAGGGGGAAGTGGCATAATCAATTGCTAATAATTTGATAGCATTTGTTTAAGTGCCGCTTAACTGAAGCGGTTTTTTTATCACTTAGTACCTTAAAAATTGAATAAACCGAGCAAAAATATAATGTATAACTTCCACTAATTTATTATCACGAATTTACACTAATAATTATTAGTGTAAATAGCGTTTTCAAAATTAGTGGATAATTTAGTGTTTTTGTGGTTATCTCGATCTTGATAAGAATAAACTTATCATATTAAGAGCATATGGTGGATGCCTTGGCAGATAGAGCCGATGAAGGACGTAGTAGGCTGCGATAAGCCTCGGGGAGCTGTCTAACAAGCTTTGATCCGGGGATTTCCGAATGGGGAAACCTATCTACTGAAGAAGTAGATGATTAGTAGTCAGTTATCAGATATCAAAATCTTAACCGGTCCGTTAATTTAGGGACTTAATGGTTTTTTAGAATTTTGGTATCTGATATTCTGGCTGCTAATTGGGAACCGGCTGAACTGAAACATCTAAGTAAGCCGTGGAAAAGAAAACAAAATACCGATGCGTAGCATCGGGAATTTCTAATTTCTAATTTCTAATTTCTAAACAAATTCAAATTTCAAATGACCAAAATTCAAAATGGATATTAAAAACATTTTGAAAATTGGAATTTTGTATTTATAATTTATTTAGGATTTAGAATTTAGAGTTTGGAATTTCCGCTGCTATGCAGCGGTTGTGATTCCGCTAGTAGCGGCGAGCGAACGTGGAAAAGTCTAGATTATCAAACGAGAATAAATTTAATTGAAGGAACCTGGAAAGGACCGCCAGAGAGGGTGAAAGCCCCGTAAATGAAAAATTTATTTTCTATTAGATAATCATCCCGCACTTTTGAATTGAATACTTCGATTCAAGGGTGCGGGATTAAGTAATACTGGGCACGTGAAACCCAGTAGGAAGACGGGTGGATCATCATCCAAGACTAAATACTCTATTTGACCGATAGTGAACAAGTACCGTGAGGGAAAGGTGAAAAGTACCCCGGCGCGGGGAGTGAAATAGAACCTGAAACTATATGCTTACAAGGAGTCGGAGCTGTGCGTAGCACGAAAATCCGAAGCACGAATATCGAAACTCGAAACAATATCAAATATCAAAATTTAAATGATCAAAACATATTATTTTTGAAAATTAGAATTTAGAAAATTAGAATTTGTTTCGTATTTCGAATTTAGGATTTCGAATTTTCGATGCTGTGCGCAGTGACGGCGTGCCTTTTGTAGAATGAGCCAACGAGTTAGTTAAATATTGCAGTCTAACCCAGCACTTTTTCTCGAATTATTCCACATCGAATTATTCATTCGTGTTACAATTCGGGAAAGAGTGCTGGGGGAGGCATAGCGAAAGCAAGTCTTAATAGGGCGTATATCGTGCTTCGCACTTAAATTCAAAATGCAAAGTGTAAAATGCAAAATTAAGGTATCACTTCGTGATTTATTATATAAATTATGAGCGAAGCGAATACAATATTTTTAAACTTTGAGTTTTAATTTTTGAGTTTGAGCGCGTAGCGCGATTGCAGTATTTACTAGACCCGAAACCGAGTGATCTATCCATGGTCAGGGTGAACCTCGAGTAAAATCGAGGGGAGGCCCGAACTCACCTCAGTCGCAAATGGGGGAGATGAACTGTGGATAGTGGTGAAATACTAATCGAACTCGGAAATAGCTGGTTCTCCTCGAAATATATTTAGGTATAGCCTTATATTCACGTTTTGGAGGTAGAGCACTGGATGGTTTTTGGCGACTTCGGTCGTCATATCCAATCAAACTCCGAATACCAAAACTTTAAGTATAAGAGTCAGTGCGTGAGGGATAAGCTTCATGGCGCAAGAGGGAAACATCCCAGATCGTCGTCTAAGGTCCCTAAATCTTAGCTAAGTGGTAAAGGATGTGATGGATCTAAAACAACTAGGAGGTTGGCTTAGAAGCAGCCATTCCTTTAAAGAAAGCGTAACAGCTCACTAGTCTAGGTTTGTTGCACCGAAAATTTAACGGGGCTCAAGTTAAGTACCGAAGACACGAAGTCCGTCTTCGACGGACTGGTAGAGGAGCGTTCTGTATTAGTTGAATCTCAATCGTGAGATTGGGTGGATGGTACAGAAGCGAGAATGTTGGCATGAGTAACGAATTAGGCAGACGAGAAATCTGCCCACCGCATGTCCAAGGTTTCCCGGGCAACGTTAATCGTCCCGGGGTTAGTCGGTCCTAAGCCAGTGCCTTGTTTACAGGACACAATAAAAAATTTTCAATGATCAATTCTCAATTTTCATTGAATTTCCAATGATTTAATTTTCAAATTGTTTGAAGATTGATAAATTGTAAATTGATTGTAAATTGTAAAATTAAAAATTGAAATTTTCAGTGATTTGTAATCAAAGCACTGGCGATGGACAGCAGGTTGATATTCCTGCACTTGCAAAGATTTACCTTTATCTGACGCTTCGATAAGCTCAGTATAAACTATGGTTATTTTATACTGGGGGAGTTGGAGACAAGAAAAGGATAAAGTCAATTGTCTTTGTAAACCGTACCGTAAACCGACGCAGGTGGACGAGGCGAGAAGCCTCAGGTGATCGAGAGAATCCTCTCAAAGGAACTCGGCAAAAAAGCGATCGTAACTTAGGGATAAGGTCTGCCTTGTGCGAAGCACAAGGAAATTCGGAATAAGAAATACGAATCTCGAAACAATATCAAAATTCGAATGTTCAAAATAAAAGAATATATGTTTTTTTAATTTAGATCATTTGAAAATTAGAATTTGTTTCGGATTTCGAGATTTGATATTCGGATTTTCTCGCGCTTTGCGCGAGGCCGCAGCGAACGTTTGCCAGGCGACTGTTTACCAAAAACATAGGTCTCTGCAAACCCATTTGGGGAAGTATAGGGGCTGATGCCTGCCCAGTGCTAGAAGGTTACAGGGAGAGCTGAACCGATGCGTAGCATCGGGAATTTCTAATTTCTAATTTCTAATTTCTAAACAAATTCAAATTTCAAATGACCAAAATTCAAAATGGATATTAAAAGCGTTTTGAAAATTGGAATTTTGTATTTATAATTTATTTAGGATTTGGAATTTAGGATTTGGAATTTCCGCTGCTACGTAACGGCGAGGTTTGAACTTAAGCCCTAGTGAACGGCAGCGATAACTATAATCGTTCTATGGTAGGAAAGCTGCCATAGTGAGGTATTCAAACCTCTGTTTGAACCCCGGTATGCCATCGGGGATGTAGAACAAAAATTTGGCTATATGCTGGAAAATCTGAGTATCCACCAGTACCTTTATGGTAAAAATCTGTGTGGTGCAGATAATCAGCAGGAAACCTCATTTAACGAGGGATCCTCAACGACTATACGCCAAACTCACCGAAGAGGTGAGAAGATATAGTCTGATCCTAATAGCGATATTAGGGATATCGAAAGTCGTAGATATCAATAAAACAAAACGTTGTTAATTTGAGCGAAATTCCTTGTCGGGTAAGTTCCGACCCGCACGAATGGCATAACGGTCTGGCTACTGTCTCTGAGAGGAGCTCGGTGAAATTACACTACCGGTAAAGATGCCGGTTACCTATAGCAAGACGGAAAGACCCCGTGGAGCTTTACTACAACTTGATATTGGATTTAAGATTATAATGTAAAGAGTAGGTGGGAGAACCGTGCATAGCACGGAATTTTCAATGATCAATTCTCAATTTTCATTGAATTTTCAATATAATAAATTTTCAGATTAATTGATTTGAAAATTAAAAATTGTAAATTGATTGTAAATTAAAAATTGTAAATTGATACTTCCGTGCTGTGTGCGGTTCAACAATGTGACACCACCCTTTGTGATTTTGAATTCTAACCCCTATGGGGGACAGTGTCTGGCAGGTAGTTTGACTGGGGCGGTCGACTCCAAAAAAGTAACGGAGTCGTACAAAGGTACACTAATCCCGGATGGAAATCGGGATGATAGTGCAAAAGCATAAGTGTGCTTAACTGCGAGGCCTACAAGCCGAGCAGATGCGAAAGCAGGTTTTAGTGATCCGGTCCGATTGAATGACAGACGGACCGCTCAACGGATAAAAGCTACCCCGGGGATAACAGGCTAGTCTGGCCCAATAGCCCACATAGACGGCCAGGTTCGGCACCTCGATGTCGGCTCATCGTATCCTGGGGGGGAAGTACCTCCCAAGGGTTTGGCTGTTCGCCAATTAAAACGGTACGCGAGCTGGGTTCAGAACGTCGCGAGACAGTTCGGTCCTAATCTGCTATAGGCGTTGAATTTTGAGGGTGACCCTTCTCTAGTACGAGAGGACCGAGAAGGATAGACCTCTGGTGTACGAGTTGTCCTACCAAGGGCAGTGCTCGGTAGCTATGTCTAGTTTGGATAAGCGCTGAAAGCATATAAGCGCGAAGCCGTCCCCAAGATAAGAATTCTTAGACCCCCACTAGACCAGTGGGTTGATAGGCTCTAGGTGTAAGTCCCGCAAGGGATTTAGCCAAGGAGTACTAATTAGTCATATTTGATAATTTTGTTCTTATGTAATTTCGAGATAACCACAAAGATACTAAATCCGCCGATAGGCGGAAAATTCCATCCTTCGATAGGCTCAGGATGCCCTGAGTAAAATCGAAGGGCAAATGTTAAATTCCAAAATCCAAATACTGAAAATTATTGGATAAAACCCTTGGATGCAATAGATATTAAATTTTTTAATATCTATTCATCTGGTGGTTTTAGCGAAGGTGTTACACCCGTTTCCATCCCGAACACGGAAGTTAAGCCCTTCAGCGCCGATGGTAATGCCCTCATAGTGGGGTGTGAGAGTAGGTCACTGCCGGTTTATATCAAAAAATCTCCCGTAAAAGGGAGATTTTTTGTATTCTCTTGACAGAATGTAAAGTTTACTTTACAATTGTGTTAGAAAACTAGTCGACTAGAAAATCAGAAACTATTGGAATAATTATGAAGTATATTATTCACTGTCATCTAAAGAATTTACGCCAGAAGCAGGAATTAACTCAGGAGGAATTGGCGGAGAAACTTGGTATTTCACGTCAGGCATTAATTGCATTAGAGCAGGGTAAATCATTGCCATCGCTCAATTTAGCACTTGAAATGTCAAGTTTATTTGAAAAATCAATTGAAGAAATTTTCTTTGATGAAGATTTTTTAATGCCTATAGAGTTAACACGAAGAGCAATCAGAACACCTTCGGTAAATGTTTATGAAAAAGAGAAAAATGTTATTGTGGAAGCACAATTACCGGGAATCAAGATAGAAAATGTTGATATTGAAGTGGCTGACAATTATGTATCACTTTCAGGAGAGCAAAAAGAAGAAAAGGAGGATAAAGATAAGAATTTTTATCGAAAAGAAGTAAGTTATGGTAGTTTTTCTCGGGTTATACCTTTACCAGTGAAGGTTAAAAGTGATAAAGTTGAAGCAGAAGCTAAAGACGGAATATTGAAAATTACTTTACCAAAAACTGAAGTCAAAAAAGCTAAAAAACTTAAAATTAAAGTTAAAAAATAAGAATCTATTGAATTTGACTTGTGGGTAATTTTATGCTATAATATAAATTAGAGAATCGAGATAGATTCTTAATAGTAGTTAAATATATTAGGAGGATTAAATGCAAGACGACACACAAAAACCAGCAGAAGATACCGGTGCGGTGGATGATGATCAAGGTGATCAGCCAGTTGTGGAAGCAGATGCAACAGTAGAAGGTAAAGATGATGAAGGTGGTGACGTGAAAGTGGAAGAAGATGTAAAAGTGGAAGGTGACCAGCCAGTTGTGGAAGAAGATGTAAAAGTGGAAGGTGAACCAGCAGAAGGTGATAAATCCGGAGAAGTAAATGTTGAAGAAACAGATACTGTTACTGAAACACCAGCCGGCGAAGACAAACCAGAAGGTGAAGCACCAGCCGCCTAACAATTTAAAAAAATACAAAAAATCTATCTTTAACTTTAATGTACGGGTAGATTTTTTGTTTATTTAAAAATCGTGTAATATATAAATATAGAGTAAATAAAATAAATCCGAAATCCGAAACAAATCTTAAATTAATTTCTAATTATTCTAATTAACCTAATTACTCTAAACAAATTAAATGTAAAAACTCAAATTACAAATGTCAATTGAAATCCTAAGCTCAAATGAATTAATTAATATTATTTGACATTTATTAATTTAGATCTGATTTG
>DAOVQR010000027.1 GCA_030628575.1 bacterium | reverse complement strand
TGAAGAATTCTCACGCCAGTATCAATTTGCAGACGATTTTTTTTGACAAAATCTTTTTCCTTTGATAAATCAGGAACATTAGTAATTTCGCCGATTCGTGGTCGTTTAACAATTTTATCCTTAATGGCTTGAGCCAAAGGATAATTATAGATGATGTGAGGGAAAAATCTGCCTCGCAAATCTTTGGGTGTAGCGGTAAAATCTAATTGCATAATTAGACCATTAGTTGCTGATTCGTTTAGATCAGCAATGATTTTATTCCATTCTAAGTCATCGCTGTGAACATGATGACCTTCATCGTTTAAAACCATCAGGTCAGAGTATTGTCCAAGTTGTTGAAGAAATGTGTAATAAATGATTTGTTCATCTTTTTTGGGTTTTTCGCCTAACAATTTATCCAAAGGATTAATTAATTCATGATTTTTCCTTTGATAGAGCTGTTGGATATTTGTCAAATTCAAGATTCCTGACGCAGTTCTGGGAATGTTTTGACTTTGCAAGACAAATTGAAGATCAAATTCTCTTTGCCATTCAGAAGGAATAAAAGGAAGATTCTTAAAAAGATTATTATTAGCAAAAGCTTCTTTAAGTCGATCGAGAACTATCAAATTAGGAGCAAGAAGCAAGAAATGGCTGGTATATCTTATATTGTTATTCGTGCCAAAGATCTTGTTAAAATACTGCCAGAGTAGAGCCAAAGCCATCACCCATGTTTTTCCTGAGCCAGTAGCCATTTTAAAGCAATATTTAGGCCAAATGTCCAGTGTGGGATCAATTGACATAGTTACTCTAAAACCTTGAGCCAACTCATAAACTGATTTATACTTACAAACTTCGTAGATATAAATCAGGGATTCCATTGCCTGTTTTTGGCAGTGCCAGAATTTGAAAGGAGAACCATCAGATAAAATATGTTCTTCCTTGAACCAAAATTCCAGCAAATGTCGGGTAACCGATGAAATATTTGGATATCCGTTTTGCCGCCACTGAATTACGGCTTGTTTGATTTTTTCTTCCAAAATCATCCAATATTCACCTCCAGAAGTTTATTGGTGTCATTGCCAAAGATGTCTACCACTTTAACAAGAATTTGATAAGTCCCGTCTTGTTGATAAGCGTGAGAGCAGTTTATCTCTAAGGTTTTGTCTTTTCGTGTCCTAAAAGATTGCCAGCCATTATGAAAGACATCGCCTTGATAATTAAAATCCACTGCCCAATAATCAATATAATCAGTGAATTTTTGGATTTTTTTTCTGATGTCATTTGGCAGATATTCCGGGTTGGAAATGACAAAATCTTTGAGTTTGATAGAAACTGTTTTCGATCTATCGTTAATTTGTGTATCTACTTCCAGATAATTGAGATCAAAAAACTTTACCTTTTCTTTTTTCCCATCTCTTATTTCCAAAGCTTCTCTGGGAATTTGCACCAATCGGATTTTTACTCCATAATCATCGCCGATTATATCAACCAAGTCATGAATACCCATTTCAAAATCCCAACCAAGAATGTTAACAGCTTTTGTTTTAGTATCAAAACATTCTTGAGCTGCTTGGCGGACTTCTTTTTCCGTGATAATTGATTCCACAGAACCAATATGTACTAGATTCCTATTCTTTTTTCCATGCAGCCATTGATAGCCAGTTATTGATGTTGCACCATAAAGTTGAAGAATAAAATCAATGTAGCGACTATGTCCGTTTTCTCGTAGTTTGGCCTTTTGATAATTGCCGAGATTCAGGATTTCAAAAGGGTTGCAGCCAGCAATACCTAATAATCGTTTGCGAGCAGTATGGATGGCAAATTTGGAAAGATCTGAACCAATCCAACGCCGACCCAATTTTTCTGCTACTGCTAAAGTTGTACCAGATCCACAGAAAAAGTCAGCCACAATATCGCCTTTATTGGAAGAAGCTTTGATAATACGTTCTAATAATTTTTCGGGTTTTTGGGTGGGAAAAGGTAAATGTTCTCCTCCCAATGTAAACACCGCGGAAATATTCCAGACATCATCGACTTGACTAATTCGATATCTACCATATTGATCTTCTTGATCATTTGCACCCTTAAAACTAATTTTTTTATCTGGTCCATATGTTTGAACATAATATTCTTTATATTCTTGAATATTAAAATTCCATTTACTAGATTTCGAATAAAATAATATCAAATCGTGTTTTCTTTGAAATTGTTTATTTGCGATATTACCTGTTCTGTAGTGCCAAATAATTTCATTTACAAAATTCTCTTTCCCAAAAATCTCATCCATAATAATCTTTACATAATGTCCTACATGCCAATCAAGATGAACATAGATTGAGCCGTTATCAGCCAATAATTCACGCATCAAAACCAGTCGGTCGTACATCATTTGGAGATAGGAATCTAATCCTTTACCCCAAGTGTCGCGATATGCCTTTTCTTCAATAATAGAGGCCTTTTTTGTCCACGAAAGGTCACCGATTTTGATTTTAATGTTGAAATTAGCATTAGTAGCAAAAGGCGGGTCAATGCAAATCAGATTAACTCTGCCGGCAAATTCAGCAAGAAGTGATGCCATAATTAGTTTATTGTCACCCCAAATAAGCTTATTTCGCCATTGGGAATTTCCCTTTTTGTCAAAAAGAGATAGTCCATTTTTCTCAGCAATTTTTCGATCCTCACGTGACTCATTGATGATTTCTACAGTTTGAAAAGGTAAAATTATTTTTTCTACCTCTGTTTGTTTGTCTGGCCAGTAAAAACCAGTTTGTTGAACCCCGTTGTTTTTTCCATTTCCAGAATTTCTGGATTTTGCCAATTTAATCCTCTCCTTTCATAAATAATTTTTAAACAACAACAACTCGCATTACATAATATACGAATGCAAGTTGTATAGATTACGAATTTAGCACAGATTGGGCAAGATGTCAATCAAGTATATCATCTATCCCAACAATGAACTCGGCTGAGATAATTTTTCTTTTTGTCAGGAAAATTAATTTTCTTATTTTTCAATTGAGGATCAAAGTTTCTTATTAATTTACCGGTTGTGATATGAATAAGTTTTTGTTTGTTGGTAAAACCTTTTCTAATATCTATCTGTGATTTTGATACATTAAAAAAATCAGCCAATATTTTTATCAGCTGATGATTTGCTTTTCCTTTTTCGGGTCTTTCGGTTAGAGAAACAATATATTGATTATTTTTTTGTTCAATTTGAGTAAATTTTGCACCAGGTTTTACTTTGACTGAAATTATCTTTATTTTCATTCTGTGCCTTTGTGACATTAATTCTGCGTTTTTGCGATATAATCTTTACCCACTACAATGACATAATCATATTTTCCAGTTATTTTTGAATTAGTGTCTGTTTTTGCATTAACGTCTAAATCTTGGGAAATTTGACCAGCATGTTCTTCATTATCTTTGTTGCAATAAATAACAGTTGTTGCGTAAATATTATTTGCAGTATCAATTTTAGCGATTATATAACCAGCTTGTTCAAGGCGTTCTTTGGCATTGGCGGCTTGTTTTGTTTCCCCAGATCCATTTAATATCTTAATTTTTAATTCTAATTTATTTAATGATGCAAATGAAGAATTTTTAGTATCTTTAATATCTTCTGATGTTTGTGTGCCATCTTTTTCTGAACTTTCTGATACTGCATTGCCTAAATCATCAGTTGGATTTTTTGGCGATTGATCATCTTTTGACACCTGTGGGATTACTTCTTGTTTTTCCTCATCCAATTTATCAGCCAAAACTTCATTGTTTATTGACGTTTCTGGCAGTTTTTCATTTAATGATTTATTTGATGCTAAAAATGAACCTACTATAAAAATTGCGGCAATTAAGAATAACCAAGAAAATATTGAGCCTGATTTTTTGTCTCTATGATTGCTACGTTTTTTTGCCTTTTTCTGAGGTTTTGGTGATCCAGACACAATATCAAAACCCATTCCCATATTTCCCTCCACTCCTGTGTTTCGATCCTGTAAAAACAGGAAGAAAGCTCAGGACGTCCGCAGAAACACGCACTGATCGTACACTACGCAGTGGGTTGATCAGTAAGTGTGTAGGCGGGCTATATTATATTATATCAAAAAAACTATCTTTTTTCAAAGTAAAGGATAGTTTTTTTGGTGAGCAGATATGGGTATAAATTTTATACCCAGGCACTACACAAGGAGGGTAATGTAGTACTTAAAATCTGCTCACTCTATTAATAACATAATTATTATTTTTTGTCAAGTTTATTTAATCAACGAGCGTAGAATGTTTAGTTCCAACCACATTTTTACGAATGTAATAATAGTATCTAAAAAACATCACCAATTACTAACCTCGTAGGTTAGTTTAGGTTTTACAGATATAGACCTCTTACTAACCTACGAGGTTAGTATTAACCAATGTAATTATCGATTAAAAGATGTTTAATTTGGGATAGTTTTTGGTAATAATCTTTTCTATTTTCTACAAATTTCTTATATTGTTTTGAATCTAAGTTAATAATATTTTTATACTGACAGATATTTTTTATAAAATTGATATCGGGGTTAATATATTCTTTATATGATGAATAATTCCAATATTTTGGTCTATTAACTAAATTTGCTGAGCATGGATTTAGATGAATATATCTTGTTAAATGAAGTAATTGATTATCATCTTGTACTTTTATGTTTTTAAATCTTCCAGACCAAAGCGGGCCAATGCGCTTATGATTGGTATTAAAATACTTTGAATAACTATTTAACAATTTTCCCATATATTTAGTAATACCATTGTTTTTGTTCTGTTTCAAAATTAGATGAAAATGTGTAGGCATAATACAATATGCAGTAATATCTACCAAAATATCATTTTCTAATTTTAGTTTTTTGATAATCATATTTTGTCTATCATTATCGAATCTTTTATATTGAGAATAATGATAATTGAAATTTCTAAAACGTAGAATATTGATAAGATCGAGTATCCTTGAATATTCTTGATCATTATTAAAAACAATATACTTAGCTATACTGCGGCTAAATATATGATAATATTCATCATTAGCCAAAGAATCTTTTCGATATTGCGCCATAAATACATTATACCATAATTTACTAACCTCGTAGGTTAGTTTAGATTTTACGGGTTTAAGTGCTTTACTAACCTACGAGGTTAGTAAGAAAGGGTTCCTCGTAGCCCTGCGTGAAACAAGAGAACTGTTTTCTATTTTACTAACTCTAATAGCTTATCTTTAAACTCATTTTCATTCTCTTGGTTATAAAATGGCAAACCGATAATATTATATTTTTGTTCTTTGGAAAATTCTAAAATTTTATCTTTATATTTTTCTTTGATTTCTTCTAAAAATTCGTTTTTCCATTTTTCGCCTTCAGCTAAATGTTTCCCTTTTGGTTCTAAAAATAATTGATATGTTAAACTTTTGCCGTTTTTATCAATTAAAAACAATAGATAATCAGGTTCAAAAGCTTGTCCGTCATGGAAGTTATAAATTTTTAATTCTCTCTCATTTCGTACTAAATAGATTTTTTCAAAATTCTGTCTCAACTTATCAATTTGTCTGTCAATCAACTCAACAAATGCTTTTTCTTCACTTGTTCCATAATTGGCATTAAAAACATACCAATCTTTATCTTCTAAAAATTCAATTTGTCCGTCTAATTTCTCGCTGTCTTTTTTTACTTTAATTGGTTTGGTTTTAAATATCTTGTTTATTAAATTTGGTTGAAATTCATCTGTGCCAATATACTCAGTTAAATTAGATTTAATTTCCTGCTCAATTTGACCCAATAATTTTAAAACAGCTAAAAATTGATTCTCATTGTTTAAATTATCTAAATTTTCCTTATCACCTTTAAAAGTTATACTAAATTTGGATAAATCATTTTCAATAAACTCATTTATTGATTCTAATTTAGGATATTTACTTTTTAAATTATAAAATGTAAAAAATTCATTTTTTACCAAAGCATTTTTTATAATATGAGGTTCAATATCAGCCAAACTGATATCTTTTACGTCTTTATTATTTATTTTTTGTTCTTCTTTTTTTTCTTCAAAAACCTGTGTTTCCTTACCAGTTCCGGATAAAACATTAAAAATGATATTTTTCTTTTTTACTCCTAAGTCATCGAGTTTTTTCACTTGTTCGAAACCTCTTGGTTTTTTCTCATTAGCATAAACAAGTCCTTTATTATAAAATTTAGTTTTCTTAAATTCATCTTTTAGCTTTAACTCAACTTCCACTTCTCGTTCATCAATCATTCCTTCTTTAATAAGGGCAGTTTTAATTTCTGAAATGTATCTTGGCTCATTGAAACTATGATAATGTAATTCTTCTAAAATCCTAAGCTCATTATTTAAATCTTTATCAAATTTACGCATAAATTTATTATCTTCAGCTTTGATCTTAAATGGGTAATATCTAGCACCACGACCAATTAGTTGTGCTTCTGATATTGTAGTTGGGGATAGTTTACTCCATCCTGACTGTCTTTCTTCATAAAGCCGAACAATATCAAATAGATTCAAGACATCCCAACCTTCATTTAATTTCTGTACTGCAAAAATAGCCCGGATTTTATTGTCTTTATATTCAAGTTTATTTAAAAGCAATTGATATTTTTCTTTTTCTTTTTCTTCATTAACGCTTAAGGTTTTATTCTTAGCAAAACTATCTTTTAGTTTTTTTACTAAAATCGCATTGGTTATTTTGTTATCTGTAAAAAACTGAAAAGCATTTTCTAAAACTCCTACATTACATTTCTTTTTGATATTCTCAATAGCACTAATGGATAAATTATCAATTATCTCGTGAAATAGTTTTTTATTTTCTTCTGACTGAGCAATAGTTTTTTGCGCTTTAAATAAAATTACTGGCTTTAAAAATATTTCATGTTTCGTTGCCACTTCTTCGCGATATTGGCTTAGGATGATAGCTTGTAAAATCCGCTCCTTTTTATCAGTATCTGTATGAAACAGTTCCACATCTTTTGAAAACCCATCATTTCTAAATTCTTTTAGCTCGTATTTATAGATAATTTTGTTCTTGTATTTTTCTACAATATTTTTATTTAAGAAATTCATTGTAGCAGTAAATTCTAGAAGTAAATTTCCAGTATTTTGTTTAAAAACTTTCTCAACAGTATTTTCCCAATTTGGTTTTTCTAATTTCTCAGATAATGCTTTTTGTTTAGTTTTGACTTGCCCGTGATGTGCTTCATCAGAAATTAGCACAATCTTTTTATCTTTAAAATCTTCAAAAGTTAAAGAATTTTCTTTTTCATTATGTAAATCGGTATGCAGTTTTTGAATAGTCGTAAAACAGATATTAATATCCTCACCACCAATACCTTCAAAATTATTAACTGGTTTAATTTGAATATGTTTATTATTAAAAAATATCTTGTGGGAAAATAGATATTTTTTAGATAGGTTATTTAAAAAATTATCTTTAGTTTTTTCAATTATGTTAGTTGAATTTACAAAAAACAAAAAATTACGATAACCTTTCTCGTAAAGATACAAAATGAGTCCTGCCATTATTAAAGTTTTGCCGGAACCAGTTGCCATATTAAAAAGGAAATACAAAGGATATTCTTTTCCTTCATACTCGCCATTATAGCAATGAAAGAACCTAGCAAATGTTTCTTTTTGATATTCGCGCAATTCAAAATTGGAATTCAAATTTTCCGCCACAAAACCAGGAATTTCTTTTTTCAAAAATCCCATTCTTGAAACTGAATCTAATTGTTGATAAAGATAATTATTCATTTTTTTATTAAGACATGGATGTCATACAAAAATCTTAGTGTGCCATATTGCTTAATATATTTCACACTAAATATTTAGTGTGAAATATA
>DAOVQR010000013.1 GCA_030628575.1 bacterium | reverse complement strand
TATGTTTTTTAGTCTTTCAAATTTACTAAATTTGAAAGCAGCATTGCCACGGTCATGGGGCCAACACCTCCGCGAGGAGGAGTGATATAGCTAGTTTTATTCTCTACGCGCTCGAAATCAACATCTCCCAAGATCTTACCGCCAACAGTGGAAGTTCCAGCATCAATAACTATTGCATTCTTTTTTATCATATTTTTTTTAATCAAATGGGGTACCCCGGTAGCAGAAATTAAAATATCGGCTTGACGAGTATAATATGAAAGATTTTTGGTTGATTTATTGCAAATTGTAAGTGTGGCATCAGAATTTGCCACAACAACCATATTGGCTAGAGGTTTTCCTACTAATTTTCCATAACCTACCATTACAATATGTTTTGCCGTAAGTGTTATTTTATAATGTTTTAATAATTCTAAAATTCCTTCTGCTGTGGGTGGTGCAATTGCATTTTTATCACCAATAAGTAATTTGCCGATGTTTTTAGGATGAAGACCGTCAACATCTTTTTTAGGATCAATCGTCTCGATTATTTTATTAGTATCCAATCCTTTAGGTAACGGTAATTGAACAATAATTCCAGTAACTTTTTTATCATTGTTTAACTTCTTAATTAAATTAATTATTTTGTTTTGAAAATTGTAAATTGAAAATTGATTGTAAATTGAAAATTGTAAATTAAAAATTTGTATCCCAATTCCAACATCTAAACATTTTCTTTCTTTAATCGAAACATAAAGTTGACTAGCCGGGTCATTGCCAACTAAAATAACTGCCAAAAACGGCTTGATTTTCATCATAGACACTTTTTTGGCAATATCAGCATAAATTTTCTTTGACACTTTCGCGCCATCTAAAAGTTTCATAATTATTTATGACTATTTTACATTTTAGCCAAAAGTAAAGCAAAAATCAAATTAATAACCATTTCCAAATTGGTATTAACGAAATTTTATATTTATTTATTTTAATTGTATCTTCCTGAAAATAAGTTATTATTTTTCCTTGTTTTAAATTAAACATTTTCATTGCTTCTAACAACCCTTCTATTTCTCGATTGTTTTTATCATCAACATTAATATTCTTACTGACTTGTATAGTATCAACTATTCTTGTTCCCTGTTTAATCAAAAAATCACATTCTTTTTTACCCTTATAATAATAAATTTCTTTATTTCTTCTTTTTAGTTCAAGAAAAACCAAATTTTCCAACATTCGTCCTTGATCCTTTGAGATAGAAAAAGCTATTATATTTCTCAAGCCATTATCAATAGTATAGATTTTTTTATCTGAAACAAATTGTTTTTTTAAAGAATAGTCATATTTATATAATTCAAAAATCAAAAAACTCTCACTCATAAATTCAACATAATTTTTTACTGATGTAACACTTTTAAATCCAAGACTATTTTTCAATGAATTATAGCTTATTTCTTTAGTAAAATTAGTAAATAGAAAAGAAGCCAATTGTTTAAATAATTTAGTTTCTTTAATTTTAAATCTAATTAATAGATCTTTATAAAGAATATCCTCGTATAATCTTTGCAAAAATTCTTTATCTTTATATTTAATGAAATCTGGGAATCCACCATTTTTGAGATAATAATCAAATTTTTTAATGATTTTGACTTTAGTTGGAGAGTCTTTTTTTTGATAATTAATATTAGAATAATTTAAAAATTCTTTAAAAGAAAAAGGGAACAATTCTATTTTTACATATCTACCTGTAAGGTGAGTAGTCAATTCAGTGCTCAATAGTTTTGCATTGGAACCGGTGATAAATATTTTATAGCCCTCTTCGTGAATTCTTCTGACAAATCGTTCCCATTTATCTATATTTTGAATTTCATCTAAAAGAATTATCTTTGAGGAATATAACTTTTGAAATACCAACATCAAATCTTTAAAATCATCAACTGAAAAATCTATTAATCTTTCATCGTCGAAATTAATATAATAGAAATTTTTGTATTTTTTAGAGAATTGAGCTAAGAGTGTTGACTTTCCACTTCTTCTTATACCAGAGATAACAACTATTTGCTTAGTTTTTGTGTATTTCTTAAAACTAATGTTTCGTATGACACCGATATTTTTTAATTTAAAACTCTTCAGCTGATCCGCTACTACTTCTTGTAATAAAGATAATTGATTCATATTATTTACATTGCCAATGTATAGAAACTGTTATTATCAACATTACCAGTGTATAAAACTTAATCAATTTTGTCAAGTGCCAGGCACGGGAAATTTTTGACAGAGAGTTTTGACTGCTTTTTTATATTATTTTAAACGATTATAGATTTTTATTTCCGACGCAGGAAAAAAACCGCTAGTCCATTCTAATTGATTACTTTTATCTGTAATATCTGACATTAATTTTAGTGATTTTTTATCAAAGTACTTTTGGGTTGTTTCCTGATAATTTTTGTTTTCATCAAGATATTTATCAGATTGAATATAGGGAATACCGCTCCCAATTTGACCGCCAATATATCCGCAACCAAATAATACCATTTGATTTCCATCAAAGTCTTCTTTAATTATTTTTTGAATTATGCTGTTTGTATGATGATCAATCGTATCAAATCCTTTAACGACAAAAACAATATTAGTGTCAGGATTCAATTCACCAGAATTTTCCAATTTTTCTTTTATTTGTTTATAATCTTCAAAATTTTGTTCAATAAATGAAACGTTTGATAGTTTGAGTTTTGTATTAGGTTGATTGTCAATAGCAACAACTTTATGATCATATTTTACCGCTTCATCACAAAAAACTCTGTCACTCCCGATTGCCGGATAAATTAGTACAGAATTTTTTGGTAATTGGGAGAAAAATTTGTCAAGAATCAATTTATACATCTTATCAAGAAAATCTATTTTGTTTTCATTCACATTTACCATTCTTACTTTTTCTTTTGCTTGAGAAATTTCAATAGGATATCCTTTTAAATTTAAACTAACTTTTCTTTTTTGCGGATTAAATTCTGAAGATATCCTATTTAATTCCAAATAATTACTTAAACAACCCATAAGATCTTTTTTATCCAAATTATCAATATTTCTTTTAGGAAAAAGATTTTTAATAGCTTTCTTGGTTTTATTAATTCCGTTTTGATAAATGGATTCAATTTGTTCTTTAATTGCAGATTCATCATATTTCATATTAGCTGATTTGTAACTGTTTATAGTTCTCTTAAACGTTTTTTCTTTATTAGAATTTATAAAATGTAATATATTCGAAATATCAGATGCGTTTTTTGATATTTCTGATCCTTCTTTTGATTTATTGAATTCTTCAACAGTATTGATATAGTTATTAATTTGTTCATTGATCTCTTTTGCTTCTTGGCAAAATTCAGCATCCGAAATTTCAGATTTTTCTTTTTCAATCTTAAAATCTTCAGCTTCTGGTGGAATATGACTTTTTTTCTCAATCATATTTTCCTTTCTAAATTATTACTTAACCAACAATAAAGCCATTTAGCAATATAACAATTTTATTTATACCCCCGGCACGGGAAATTTTTGACAGAGAGTTTTGACTGCTTTTTTTATTTTTATAAGTTCTTTTTTATTATCAATGTTATCTGCAACTTGATTTATCCAAGAAGCAATTTGTTTCATTTCTTGCTCTTTCATACCGCGAGTAGTGATGGCTGGAGTTCCAATTCTAAGACCAGAAGGATCAAATGGCGTGCCGGTATCATAGGGTACCATATTTTTGTTGGTAGAAATTCCGGCCATATCCAACGCCTGAACAAATTTTTTGGCATTTATTTTTTTATTTTTTAAATCAATTAAAATCAAATGTGTATCAGTGCCGCCAGAAACTAAATCAAATCCATATTTTTTTATTAGTTCATCTGCAAGAATTTTGGCATTTTTTACAACTTGTCGAGCATATTGCCTGAAGCTTGGTTTTAGAGCTTCACCAAAACATACTGCCTTAGCAGCTGTAATATGATCGTGTGGTCCTGCCTGGATCATTGGAAAAACAGTTTTATCAACCTGTTTTGCATATTTTTTCTTACATAGTATTATTGCACCTCGCGGTCCTCTTAAAGTTTTATGGGTAGTACTGGTGATAATGTCAGCATAGGGGATTGGATTGGGATGCACTTTTGCTGCGATTAGCCCAGCAATATGAGCCATATCTACCATTAAATAAGCGCCGACCCGATCAGCAATTTTTCTAAAACGCTTAAAATCAATTATTCTTGGGTAAGCCGTATATCCAGTTAGGATCATTTTGGGTCTTATCTTTTTAGCTAATTTTTCAATTGCCTCATAATCTAGCATTTGGGTTTTTTTATCAACACCATAAAAATGAAAGCGGAACCATTTTCCGGAAAAATTCACCGGAGAACCATGTGAAAGATGACCGCCATGAGCTAAATTCATGGACAAAATTTTATCACCTTCTTTTAAAAGCGAAAAATAGGCGCACATATTGGCTGGTGCGCCGGAAAAAAGCTGAACATTGGCATGTTGAGCGCCAAAAAGTTTTTTAGCTCTATCAATCGCCAAATTTTCCACTTTATCAATTATTTCATTACCAGCGTAATATCTTTTTCCGGGATAGCCCTCAGAATATTTATTGGTTAAAACTGTTCCCATTGCTTCAAGTACTGACTGACTGGCATAATTTTCTGAAGCAATAAGCTCCATTCCTTCGGCTTGACGTTTTTCTTCTTCTTTAATATCTTTATAAAGTTTTAAATCAGATTTTTTTAAACACTTAAGTTTCATATTTTCCTTTATGGTTAAAATTGGTTAATATCAGTTAAATTCAGTTAAAAATAGTTGCAACCGAGATTAACCATAAGTAACTGTAATTAACTATTATTAACGTCCTATAGATACATATTCAAACCCTAGTTTTTTCATTTCATCTGGATCGTAAATATTTCTGGCATCAATAATTTTTGGACTTCTCATAATTTTTTTGAGTTTTTTCTTATCAATTTGCTTAAATTCATTCCACTCGGTGATAATTAATAAAATATCAGCATTTTTTGCCGCCTCAAAAGAAGTTTTAAAGTAATTAATATTTTTTAATATCTTTTTTGCTTGATTTTCCGCTACAGTATCAAAGGCGTTAATTTTTGCTCCTAGTTTTTGTAATGAGCAAATTATATCAATCGAAGGAGCTTCACGCATATCATCTGTATTTGGTTTAAAAGCAAGTCCCCAGACAGCTACTGTTTTTCCTTTCGGTTTACCTAATAATCTCAAGGTTTTATCAACTATCAATTGTCTTTGATTTTTATTTACTTCTTCTACTTTTTCCAAAATTGAAAAACGATAATCATGCCGGCGAGCAATTTGAATTAATGCCTTGACGTCTTTGGGGAAACAACTTCCTCCATATCCGGCTCCTGTCCCAAGAAAAGCATGTTTGCCAATTCTTTTATCTAACTTCATCCCCTCCGCTACTTTTTCCACATCAGCTTCAACTCGCTCGCAGATGTTGGCAATTGAATTAATGAAGGAAATTTCCGTAGCCAGTAATGAATTTGAAGCATATTTGATCATTTCTGCAGTTTTAATATCAGTGAATAAAATTGGTGCGCCGAGAGGTTTATATAATTTTTCCATCATATTTTTAGCTTTTTTTGAGGCATTTCCAATTACAATCCTATCGGGTTTGCTAAAATCATCTACCGCTGTTCCTTCTTTCAAAAATTCTGGATTAGAAACCACATCAAATTTACCCTTATAATACTTTTTGATGATGTTTGTTACCATATCACCCGTTCCAACTGGAACCGTACTTTTATTAACGATGATTTTATACCCATTAATTACTTCGGCGATTTGCTGGGCAGCAGTTTCAATATAAATTAAATCAGCTTGACCATCTTTTTTGGGAGGAGTGCCAACTGCAATAAAAATTATTTCTGATTTTTTTACAGCCGGTGCTAATTTGGTATCAAAACTAATTCTATTTTCATCTAAATTACGCTTTACAATTTTTTCTAATCCCGGTTCGTAAATTGGAATTTCACCCTTTTTTAATCTTTTTATTTTTTCCTTATCAATATCAATTCCAATTACCTGATTCCCAAAATCAGCCAGACATGCTGCTGTGACAAGACCAACATAACCAGTTCCCACTACAGTAATTTTCATATATTCACCTTTCTAAAATGTTCTATTGTTTTTTTAAGTCCTTCATCTAAACTGATTTTTGGTTGCCAATCAAGTTTTTTCTTAGCCAATGTGATATCTGGTCTTCTTTTTCTTGGATCATCTTTTGGCAAAGGTTTATATATAATTTTTGATTTTGTATCTGTCAGTTTTATCACTTTTTCGGCCAATTCATTTATTGTAAATTCTCCCGGATTGCCAATATTGATTGGTCCTTCTTCGTCTGAGTAGGACATTTTTAGAATTCCCCCAACCATATCATCAATATAGCAAAAAGATCTTGTTTGTTTCCCATCACCAAAAACAGTAATTGGCTTATTATGCAGCGCTTGAACAATAAAAGTAGATACAACTCTTCCATCGTCAGCTCGCATTTGTGGACCATAAGTGTTAAAAATTCTAACGATTTGAGTTTTAAGACGATATTTTTTTCTATAATTATATATTAGTGCTTCAGCATAACGTTTTCCTTCATCATAGCAGCTGCGAGGTCCATAGCAATTTGTATATCCCCAATACGACTCTTTCTGCGGATGCTCTTTTGGATCGCCATACACTTCAGAAGTTGAAGTTTGAAGGAACGGAACATTATATTTTTTTGCTAACTCAAGCAAATTTTGAGTACCTTTTGAACAAACATCCAAAATTTCCATAGGTAATTTAGAGAAATCAACAGGGGAGGCAGGACAAGCTAAATCATAGATATATATTAGATTTTTCAATTCAGATTCAATCTTTTTTCCCAATCCTTTTACAATATCATGTTTGATAAAAACAAAGTTTTCGTATTTTTTTAATTTATTAATGTTTTTAACATTCCCAGTGATCATATTATCAAGACATACTACTTTATGATCATTTTTCAAAAAATATTCACATAAATGGCTTCCGATAAAGCCAGCCCCGCCAGTTATTAAAATCGTTTTTTTCATAATATTACCTTTCAGAGAAACTTTACCATAAATAATAATAAATCTCAATAAAAAAAACACTATTTGCAAGAAAGTGTTTTGAGAAAAATATTAATTTTGTTTAGCTAACCCCCAATAATACCGGAAATTATATTATATGTAGTTTGTTTTAATTCGGGGTTTTCTGGTAGTTTACTCAACAAAAAACTTCTAATTATCTGGGGGTTTATTTTTCCAATTATAATTAATAATGCAGGTTTAAATACTCCAGTTTGTTCTAAATATAGTTTGGGAATTCCCATTTCTATGATCATATAAAACGATTTAAGATTTTCAAACTCGTATGTTTTATTTTTGTAGGTAATCCCCTTATCAGATAAAACATATTTAATCATATTCGGTTTTTTCTTTACTCCAGAAAATATAGCTAATACTGCTACTGCTACCACAGCCATACCTGTATATTGTTTCATAAAATAAAATAAAATAAGCAGTATGATTGCAATTACTGAAATAATAATAAACCAATTTCTAGTTTTTTTATAATATACAAAATCAGGTGCTTGCCAACTAAGAGTTTTACCAACAGGTTTAATATTTATTGCTTTTTTTTGAATAGTTGTTTTTTTCATATTAGTTTCTTGCATAAGGTGCAATTATTTGAGCTTTATCTAAAATGTGAGATTCTATTTTTTCCAGCAAGTTATTTTTATCAACCTCATTGATTTGAGGAATATTAAGGGCATAAATGGTAAAAATATATTTATGTTCTCCTGATGGAGGGCAAGGACCACCATATTCAGTTTGACCAAAATCATTTTTAATTCCTTCTCCACCATTAATATTTACCACACCTTCGGGAATTCCAGTGGTTTCAATAGGAATATTTATAACGATCCAATGTATAAAATTACCACCTGGAGCATCAGGATCATTGCAAGTTAAGACAAAACTTTTTGTTTCTGGAGGAAAATCAGACCAAGTTAATTCTGGTGCTACATTTTCACCATCACAGGTATACTTGACTGGTAATTTCTCACCGTCTTTAAAATTTTTACTAGTTATCTTCATGGTTATAATCTTTCACACAAAACTATACAAATTAGAACACAGATTTACACACCTTAATCAACGCATTATTTTGTGTTTATTCTGTGTGGTCCTATGTTTATTTATATTATACTATATTACATTAAAAACCGATAGATATAATAATTTTTATTTGATTATTATATTGTCTGTTGTTTGCAGATATTTTTAAGTTTTATAAAAATCTAAAACTTTTTATCATAAGGTTATCATAAGAATCAGTAAATGGGTATTTCTCATAGTACCTCCAGAAGATGGCTTCGTGACATGTAGATTTGATTAGCATCTTATTTTTTTCAGGACAATACAATCTATAATTATATAAACATCCTGAACAGGCAAGAGGATTATCTTTATGGATTTCTTCTTCTTCAAAACCCATTTCCATTTCATATACGCCGTCTTGATATTTCCATGGTTTTAATTCTTTAAGATAATAATGACAACTTTCATTACCAATTTCATAATCGTACCTATCTTTAAAAATTTTTTCTGCTTCCTCCTGATTTTTCGGGTTATAAACAGTAAAACCATGGAGTGAATGAAGTTCTTCTTTTTTAAATGTTTCTAAGGTATAATCTATTTTTTCGCATCCAGATTCATCACATATGGTTGTATATGCGTTCATAATAAAGATACAATTGTTATCGTAATCTTTAAAAATTTTTGTTGGCACATTATCATATGGATTTTCATAATATACGCCACCAGATTTTTTATATTTATACTCCATAGTTTTTTTGGGAACTTTCATTTTAAAACCTAAGATTTCATCTGTATATTCATACATTTCATTCTCAATATCAATTCTATCTTCCTCGGGTTCAGTTCTAGAATTCATCTCGTTTTGATCCTCTGATTGATTTTTATTTGTCAACCAATAAATAATAGCGATAGTTGATAAAATAACTAAAATTAATACAATAATCCAAATATATATTTTATTTTGATTTTTTTGCATAATAATTCTTTTTAATGGATATTTCCTTCATCTAAAGTTGGAGCGGTCCAAAGATCATAATTATCAGATGGCAAGGGCTGCAGATTATTCATATCATAATTTCCTCGATGCAAGTCATAATTATCATACCAGCCGTTTTTAATATCATAAACCTCACCACTATCTGGATTGTAGATCCTATCTCGTTCAAGTATGGCATCAGACCTTTTTTCTGAAACAATATCATCACTTCTATTTCTATTTTCCCATCCTTCCACAATAATATCCGATGCTTCAGAAAGAGCTTGACCAGCTTTGAGAATTGCTTGATATTGTTTTTGTTGCTGAGCTAGACATTTACTGATGTAATCTTGAGATATATTTAAACTATTAATTGATTCATTCAAAGTTTTTTCCAAATTTCTAAATTCAGATCTACCAGCTGAAATGCCAATAAAAGTTATTCCATAGCCAATTCCACCAGCAGGCATACCGGTTTCTGGCAATACCTCTGCAGTTGTCAGAAAAAACAAACCCTCGCCGAAATTATCACTTTCCTTAAATAATGCTCGTATCAATTTTGTATTTCCAGAAACAATACTTTTAGCATCAGATGAAGAAATGATTTCCGTATTATTTAAAGAGGGGATGCCAGTCATAAATTGTTGAACAAAGCTGCTGCCCGAGATTTGACACATATTTTTAAGAAAATTATCTGGCGTTAATGGTGAAATTACCGGCATATTAAGCCAAGCTATATCATAGCCGCCCATACTCATATAATCTCGATCAACTTGTTTTTGGTTTTCTGATAAATAAACTGGTCCAATTTCGCCAAAATAGAAAATCATTCGAGCGGGATTATTGGGATCCTGAATCACGAAAGAGAAGGTAGAGCAATTGCCGCCAACATTAACATTCCAGCCAACTGGTTTTTGAATAGTAAAAAACCCGCCATCATAATTTTCTAATTGGAGAGTTTCTTGAGTTTGATTAATTTGGGATTTTGTATCAAATTCTGATAAATCACCAGCGATATTATTTTCATTAGTAAAAAATGTTTTAAAACTAGAATAACCAACAATTACTAAAGTTGTTAGTATGGCAACTATTATTAGAATAATAACTAGGACGATTATTGTAGTTTTTTTCATTCTATTTCAATTATACCAAATTTTCGATAGATACCGTAATAATACTGTGTAAAACTATTATGTTTCCATTCAACTAATAACACGACTTACGCACTTTATCTGTTGTCATCCTTGTATATTAAATATAGAAAGTAATTTAAAAATAAGTCTATGATATGATAAATATCAGAGAGAGCCAGATTGTCATCCTTAGGGTTCTAGCCCTTTAATTC
>DAOVQR010000021.1 GCA_030628575.1 bacterium | reverse complement strand
TGCCAAACATCGAGAAAGTGTTTTTAAACCAGCTCGTTTAAAAAAATGGACTGAAAAAATAGAATTTCCTTCCATAAAAATTTGTACACCGGTGAAAAATCGAGTTTGGTGTTTGCAAGAGTTTTTACAATCCGTCGTTGAACAGGATTATCCAAAGGAAAAAATATCTTTTCTTTTCATAGAAAATGATTCGAAAGACGAAACATTAAAAACATTGATTGATTGGTCGAAAAAATGGAAAAAGAAATATGAAAAAATCGAAATAACTTCGATAAAATTTCAAAATCCTTTGGCACAACGACCCCTAGCAGAACATCAATTTCCTGATCAGACTCTCGCTAATTTAACCTATATGCGAAACTTTTTCGTAGATAATATTGGAGATAATGATTATGTCTTTAATTTAGATTCTGATGTGATTCTGCGAGATCCACGAACGCTAAGACATATAGCTCTGTCAGACCGAGATATTATAGCTGAAATTTTTTGGACTCGTTGGGATAAATTAGATCAACAATTAATGCCCCAAGTTTGGCAATTTGGAGGGTATGATATTTCTGAAGACTTTTTAGCCATGCTCAGAGTTAAAGGAACTTACATGGTAGGAGGATTAGGAGCCTGCAATCTAATTTCTAATTATGCGATTGAAAAGGGTTGTCGTTTCGATCAAGTGGTGAATTTACCATTGAATATGAGGGGAGAGGATCGTCATTTTTGTATTAGAGCAACGGTTCTAAACTTTAACTTATGGGTAGATACTTATTTCCCGACCAAACATTTAGAAAAGTTTGATTATGATTTAAAAGAGAAGTTTGCTAAGGCCCGTGCCGAACGTTTACCGGGTAATCGCATAAGTTTAGTGATGCTGGTCAATAACGAAGAATATTTTTTGGAAAACTTTTTGACAAAGTGTCTGTTGGAAAACTTGTCAAATTCTACATTGTAATGGCCGTTGATAGACACGATTTGGCTCCTCCTGGGTAATTAGTGCATAAGGAATAATTTCACCTTTACGACAAATTTGATATGGTAGCTGTTTATGAGTAAATTGTACAATTTCTTCGGTTCGCGCACCCCTCCACTCCTTACAAATCTTATTAAGAAACTTTTTTTCCTTTACTGATAATTTAGATTGATCACTTGATTCATTAACACCAATCATTAACGCTTGTCCGCTTGGTTTAATAGTAATAGCACCTTCCTCAAATAATTCATCAACCACACGAAAATATTCATCCGGAACGGGACCTTGTTGAATCCGTCGATATTGTAAACCAGTCATTGGTTTAAGGTGTCCATAAAACCAGCCAAAATCTGCGAGGTAAAGCAATTTAGCTAGCTTGGTTTTGGGAATTAAACCATCGCTTAAACTACCTCCTTGTTTAATACAAAATAAAATTATTTGTTTATACTTTTCAATATTATAAAATGAATTACATTCAATAGAAGTATCAAGTACTAAGTCATTAAAAGGCATCCTAAAAAGATTAGCAAGCTTGATTGCTTCGCCAACTTGCAGATCCCTTGATCCCTCCTCAATTTTTTCATAGGTTGGGCGACTAATGCCAATTGAGCTTGCAACTTCCGCAGCACTTAAACTTAGTTTTTTACGCAATTTTTTTATTTTTAAGTTCATCATTTTCCCCTTCCTCCTTATTATTATATTCTATATCTCTACATATATGATAACATTAACAAATATATTTTGTCAATATCTTTTACTAATAATGTAAAATAGTTTGACAAAACAACATTAACACTATTAATCATTATTATCTCCTCCACCCCGTAGGTGGCGAACACATTTACGGGTTCAAGAACCTCCGCAACCTCGTAGGTTGCGGAATTGTAGGTTAAATAAATAGTGGTTGGTTTTTAAAATCTAACTAATTCTACAATCTGCAATCTGAAATTTGCAATGTAATTATGCTGATTTTTTGTTTTTCTCAGGTTATTTCGGAATTGTCCCCAATAAATTTCTTTTATAATTCAAAATTTGACAAAAATTATACAATATTGTTATAATAAATATAGAAAAGTTCTCGGCCAGAAGTTTCCATACTTCACGTAGGCGGAGATCTTTTTTATTTTCCCTATTATTTTTTTCATATTTTGTAAAGTTAAATTATTTCTTAAAATTGATTAAAATTGCTAAAGTTCAGGTTAAAAGAGAACCAGTTCCCCGTGCTATCCCAAAAACCATTTTGCATCCATTTTAAAAGCATATTGGTGATAATCTTTTTTATTTTAATTTCTTTCTGTTATTCTCTGGCAATTTATAGTTATTTTTAGTGATAATCTTTTTTCCTGTTTTTTGTTCCAGCTCAATTCTTGCGTTTTTGGCTACCTTTCCACCTTTTTTGGCTGGAATTTTATTTTTATTAAACCCCTTGGTTTTCATGGACTCGGCAATTTGTCGGGTAGAAAGCTCTGCTAAAGTGGTAAAGACTAATTCAGCATCAGTCATGTGATCACGCAGGTTTTCCCTTTTTAATTCCTTTAGGTTTTTATGTTCCCTGATTGACAAATCACTCCACTCTTTATGAATGATGTTGGTTAAAATTGCATATTCCTGCTTTTTTCTGACTTCATTATCTTTCCAATAATCAGTGAGTTTATTTCTAACTTCTTGCCCCATCATTCTTTGTTGAATCCATTTTTTATTTCTTCCCATGCTTTGCCAATTAGTCCTAGCACGATTAATAGATTTTTCTGGATCAGTAGTTTCCTGAATTCTTTCATATCCAACTTTAGCCAGCCAGAGTTTTATTGGTTCTGCTTTTTTAGAAGGAACTGATTGAATAAGACGCAATAATGTTTTTACGTCTGCTATGTCGGTTTCCCGCATTTTGCCATCCATGGCCATCATTTTTAACCGGTCACATTTTGTGACCACTTCACTTCCTTCATTTTTTAGACGATTTTTTAAGGTTGTCCAATATGTTTTTGCTTTTTTGTAATCAGCTTGTTCGGTTAAAAGCGAAATAATATCGATCACTGAAAAATACCACAATTCTTTTTTGCTGTTCCAGTTCCTACGAATTTGTTTTTGTTTAAATAATACGATTGATTGATCTTTTTTCATAGTTTAATAATAGCACAATACAGAATAAAAACCCCATTTTTTTAAGATAAGATTATTTTTTGCAATCTCTTGGAGAATTTGGAACCGTCCCCGATACCTGTCTTCCTAAAATTGATTAAAATTGCTAAAGTTCAGGGTAAAAGAGAACCGTCCCCTCTGAGTTTTGCAATTTGACCCAAAAGTTTTTTAGCAAAATTTACAGTGTTAATATTATTTTTTACAGCTTCGATTTGAAAAGTATAATTACTTTTAAGTTCTTTGCCTAGCATTTCAAAAAGTTTCTTATATTCTCCAAAAAATTCTTTGGTAACTTTTTCCACATTAAACGCTTTTTCAATTTCGGATAAGGTTGGATTGATATCATTTTCTAAAATATTTACAAAAGTATTTTGGGCAGTATGACTACTTTCATTTTTACCTACTAAAAATGAATATCGGCGGGCAGGTGTTAATTCTTTTTTGACTTTGCCATTTTTATCAAACTGATATTCCATTTTAACTAAAGAAAATCGCCACTCGTTTCCACCCGGAGAAACAAAGGCAACCAAAGCCGCATCTTTAAAAACATCACCGCGGCTGCCGTTTAAATACCAAGCAATAAAATTTCTTTGCATTGTTCGGGCTTGTTCAAGCGAAGTTTCCTTTTTAAGATGGACAATAAGTAAATCAATTTTCTTATCATCTTCATCTTGATATTTTCCTATTCTCTCAAGAGTTTTTATGTGGAACTTGTAAGAATCGGGAATAAAATTACCACGGTAAATAAAGGGAGCTTCTTTGATATTATTTAACAGATTTTTGACAAAATAAATAAACAGATCTTTATCAAAAGATTTCTCAAAAGTGTTTTTTATTAAGTTTTTAGAAAATTGATTGTTTAACATATCCTAAGTCTTGATTAGTTGAGATCCTGAAATAAATTCAGGATGACATAATTTTATTGATTAAATTTGACAAAATTTGGTATGATATAGTATAATGTAATTAGTCGTTAAGACTATCAAGTAAATCCTTATGTGTGGGGCTCCGTATGGTTCCTCGTAAATAGCACATAAGGTTTTGTTTTTTAAGGAAATAAAGGACTCTCTTCTATTATTTTTTCTTTAATAATATTATAATAACTTTCATCGTTGTGTTCTCTTTTTCTAAATATCGACCAGCAAATTATATCTACTGCCTGCAACCCTTTTTCTTTATGCGGCGCTTGAATAGAAATATTAATCTTAATTTGGTGATTTGTTAAAATCTGATTTTTCAAATAGTTTTTAAAATTTTTATTAAGAAATTTATTTGTTTCTCTTCTGGAAGCAATAAGATTGATTTGTTCTCTCGGCGATACATACTTTTTTGAATATATTCTATCCAGCAAAATATTAGTTACATAATTGTATAAAACATGCTTTTCGTTTTTAAGTTTAGTGTATACTTTTTTCTTGTTTAAATAAATTGTTAATACTGATATATTTTTTTCTTTTAATAAATTTAGAACTTTAATTCTAGTTTTTGGTTTTTCTTTATAACAATGCAAAATGTTATGATGAAATTTGCGCTCTTTTTTTGTAAAAGACCTAAATATTTTTTTAACGATTTTTTCTATTGGTTCTTTTCTTTTTGTAAATAAAAAAGTGATAATAAAATACTGTGAAGTTTTTTTCTTTTTAAAATTAAAACCCAAATTACCACTTTCATCTAAAAATATATATGACATAGGTTTACCCCGTTAGATATTCTGATAATATTATTTCTCTTGGTCCAGAGGTTTGAGCTGCACTTTCGGCGTAGTGTTTTTTGAGTAATTTATCTGGGATGTTTGCTTGCAATATGGCAACAATTTTTAAGGTATTAACACTTGTTTTTAGTTGTCTTTTAAGCTTTTTTAGTGTTGTTTGACTTGATTTTGTTTGGATTCGTTTTGGAGGTAGTCGGATGATTTAGTGAGATTTAGAATTTTATCAAATAATTTAGTGAAGGGGTCTTTATTTAATCAAATTTTTCTCAATCTCAGGGTAAATTTTATCTATTTCTTTTTGTATTTTAATTGTTTTGGATATTGTTGTAATAACTTTTAAGTAGTGACGAATTTCGTCATCATTTAATCCACGACTAATTTTTTTATAACTTCTGTCTTTGAGCCATTTGTGTAATACCTGATAACCACCAATATTATATTCCCAGATTTCCTTTGGAACACCTATGAAACATTGTGTATTATTAATTTTGATAAGTACTTGGCTTTTAAATTTAGGTTTTTCTGCTTGAGTCCAATAAGCTGCGATTCGTATATTAAAAAATTCTATAGCTTCTTCACCATCTATGCAAGCCAACAATTCAACTTTATTATCACCTTTACCTTCAAATTTAGCTATTGGTTTATTTAATTCTGGTGATTTTAATAAATGTAAATCAACTACCCATTTACCTAAAATTGATAATTCTCTAAATAATTTATAATCTTTAGTAAATGGAACTCGCGGAAAATCAATCTTTAGAAATTCGTTATACTTTTTACGGTAATTATCAGAATACAAAACTGCGTAAATGTAATAGAAAATTTCTTCTGGTGTGATAATTTTATTATATGTTGATTTCAATAAATCAAAGATTTCTTTTTTGATATTTGGTACTTGATCAACTTCCCTTTCATCCAATTCCGATTGTCCTTGTATTGGCAATCTCTTTTGTCCTGAAAATATATCTGCTTGATGAGATTTTTGGTAAAGATAAAGAGGAAAAAAATAATTTGCTTCCCTTCCTTTATTTGACATATAACATCTATCGCTAATTAAATTGCTCACAAAAATGTGTTTATATTTTTCACTAGATAAAATTTTTGTTGTGACTAATGTCAAATTATCTTTCAATAAATGATTCATTAAATTACTTCTAGATCTTTGTAATATTTTATTATTGTAAATCACATATCTTTTATCAAAAATGCGATAATTATATTCTTGAATTTGTTCGTTAATATCTTTATTTTTTAATTCTTTATACCAATCAAATATTAAATCTTTATTAACCCCATGGCCTTGCATCAATAATTCAAAAGTATTTCGATCTATAGTTGATAATTTTCTTATTATAGATTGTTTGTTAAAATTCACTAAAATTTCGTCTTTGCCTGTGGCAATTCCCGTATTATATTTAATAAAAATATCTTTTACTGAAATAAATTTTTGATGTTCTTTTTCATGTTTTGTATCTTTAGGTACAAACCAAAAATATGGTTCTTTTAATTCCAATTTCTGCCATTTAGTATTTTTAACATCAAAATTTTCAAGAAATTCATATTTCTTTTTTCTTAAACCATAAAGATCAAAGTATTTAATTTTTGGTTGTTTTTTATTGTTCATATTTTATCTATATTTTTTATTTAGTAATCAATTCCAGTATTTTGTGAATTAAAATGTTAAAGAATAAAAATACTGAACCAATTATAATTAACCATGCTATTGTTATTATTGCTGTATATTTAATTATTGACCAACATTTAAGTTCCAAAATTCTTTTTACGCCTTTAATCTTTTTATAGCTTTTATTACTATCCCTAAAATCATACAACCGATAAATCATTTTGGCGTATTCTAATCCTCTTTCAGTTATAAGAATACCATCACAATTTTCTTGATTAATATTATTATAATTATCCTCATTTTTTTTGAAAAACTTAGCTAAACCCTTTGTTACTAAATTACCAAATACTTTTCTAATATCTATGTTTTTAACTTCTTCATAAGTAGCATTAACATCTTCTAAATTTTTTTCCATAATAGGCCATTTCTCATTAAAATCTTCAGTAAGTTCATCAAGATTTTTCGCCTGTATGTATCGATAGGTTTGTTCTTTCAAAGTAAATTGATGAACGTGTATCGGTGATCCAAGATTTTTATGTTTTGTATATACCCAATATAAAATCTTTTTTTCAAAAAACCACAAAGGAGAATTTTTATAAAACTTATTTTTTATATCCGAACAAATGAGTTGTTCTTGGAATTTTTTATCAATTTCCATTAAATCTTGATAAATTTCAATCTGTTTAAATAAATTTAATCTAAAAGGAATTGACATAGTTTATCCTTTTTTAATCAATAATATAATACTTACTCCCTGTTGAATATCAAAAACATTTTCATCTTTGCCACCTTCTGGTGTTTTTTCTTTTCGTTTAGAATTTCCGTGAAGGTTTAATATGTAAATTTCATCAAAGTCTTCTGATAACTTTCGCCGCATATCGCGATGGATTATACCATCAAGATAGGAATTATTAGTAATTATTCCTATAACTCCTTGATCAATTTGTTTAATTTTCCAATGAGCAAAAGCAATAAATTTGATATAATCATCAGAAAGTGGTTGAATATTTTTTTCTTCTTTTCTAACTATTTCCTTATAGCTTTCGTAAAGATTTTTAAAACCACTTTCTTCTTTTATAGCATTAGAAGAGCTTACAGAATAAGGAGGATTTCCCATAATTACAAGAATTGGTTTATCTTTTTTAATTTTATTTGCTTCATGAGATTCTTCGGAAAGAGCAGAAACAAAAGGTAGAGCTGTTTGTTCGATTTCTGAAAAACTTAATGTATTAGTAAGGTATAACTGAAAACGATCCTTATTTTTAAATTTATACCCCAAATTTTCACATAGATTCGCTATTTTTAAATGACCAATAATATAAGGAGCCATTAAAAGCTCAAAGGCATAAAAATTCTTTAAAATATGATCTTTTATTAAAGCGGAAACTCCACCACTTCCATATCGTTCTTTATATTCTTCAATTGCTAATTTAGCGGCCTGTACTGGAAACGTAAGAGTCCCTGAAGCAGGATCAAGTATTGTTACACTTCTATCTGCTAAACCTTCCGTTTTCCCAAATTTTTCTTTAAGTAAGGTGTTTATTGATCTAACGATATAAGAAACGACAGGTAAGGGTGTGTAATAAACCCCTTTTGATTTTCTGGTTTTAGGATTATATTCAGCTAAAAATGTTTCGTAGAAATGAACAATAGGATCGTCACCTACTTTTTTCGTATGAAGTTCTTTTTTAATTTTTTCAATATCGGCATGTGCTAAGAGTGTGGCAATATCATCTACAATCCATGTTATGGATTCGGGTAATGCTTCACTAGAAATTAAATTGAAAGTTTTATGAAGAATTTTAATATTTTTGGATATATAGCGAGACGCTATGAAACGATCAAATTTTTCTTGGTTGTTCTGTTGAAGCCGAGCAGTAAATAATCCGTATGTAATAGTTTGAGCATAAATATCAGCAAAATCTTTTTTATTCAAGTCGGGAATGAGATATTTTTTAAAAGCATCGTAGATTCTGTCTATTTCATTAGTTTCATTATTATTTAGTTCCTCGATAATATAATATGGCATTAATTTTGCTCGTCGAGCTAATTCTTGAGCTAGAGATTTTGAAGTTTTTTTCTCTGGAACATTATAACTAAAAAACACTTCCAATAATTCCATTAGTTTTTTTTCGTTTTGTGGAGGAGGTGCTATTTTTAGTTCATTTAAAATTCTGGGTTGACCAATACAAACTTTTTTTATCCAATTATTTTCAGAACGACGCCAAAGCCAAAAATCAAAATAGTTAGTTAAAATAAAATTATCGAGATTTTTCTTGTAACGTTCAATTTGCTCCGAATGTTCAATCGTAGATAGGTCTTCGATTGTTAATTTTTTAGCTTCAACAAAACCAACAAGTTCTTTACTCTTTCTAACTGTGAAATCAGGAATACCAACTTTAGTTCTTCGTGGTATAACAGTAATATTAGCTGTTTTCTTTTTAGATTCTAAAAATTCCCCAAAGAGTTTTTTGAGATCAGGATAATAACTTTGTTCTGTAGCATCACCTTGTTTAAAAGTTTTGAAAATATTTTGGAGATAATTTTTGATCATTTTTTTTAATAAATCCTCTTAGATTACAAAATATCCGGCATAATATCAAAAATATGGGTCTAATTTGCTAATATTTGTTCAATCATTTTCTTTTTAATTTGTATTCTAAGTCCTCTATGTATTGTTACTTTTTCTTTAAGATGAGCAAAGCTTCCCTCTAATGAATTTGTTGTATTG
>DAOVQR010000094.1 GCA_030628575.1 bacterium | reverse complement strand
TAATATTAATTAATTCATTTGAGCTTAGGATTTCAATTGACATTTGTAATTTGAGTTTTGACATTTAATTTGTTTAGAATAATTGGGTCAATTAGAGCAATTAGAAATTTGACATTATAAACAATTAATCAGATTAATACTAGCGAGGAAATGCTAATGAATACTAAAAATAAAGTGATTCTAGTGATTCTCGATGGTTTTGGGGCTTCTCCAGTAGAAGAAGGTAATGCAGTACTTAATGCTAAGATGCCTAATTTCGATAAATTATTGGCTAGTTATCCTAAAGCTTTATTGCATGCTTCAGCTACAGAAGTAGGATTAGAGATGGGAGAAGTTGGAAATTCAGAAGTAGGACATTTAAATTTGGGTACTGGTCGAATAATTATGCAAAATTTATCAAGAATTAATGAATCGATTAAAAATAAAACTTTTTTTACCAACAAATCTTTACTCAATGCCTATGATTTTGTTAAAAAAAATAATTCTACCTTACATTTAATGGGTTTAGTTTCCAATGGCGGGGTTCATTCTCACATTGATCATTTATTGGCATTACTTGATTTAGCAAAAGAAAAACAAATTAATAATGTTTCAATCCATATGATTACAGATGGAAGAGATACTCCGTCAAAAATGTCTCAAAAATTTGTTGATATGGTTGATAAAAAAATCCAAAAAATAGGATTAGGACAAATTTCAACAATTTGTGGCAGATATTATGCTATGGATAGAGATAAGAATTGGGACAGAACAGAAGCTGCCTATAATTTAATTGTCAACGGCAAAGGTCAACAAGCAGATGATGCCAGTTCAGCAATTGATTCATCCTACGCTCGTGGAGAGAATGATGAAAATATTAAACCTACGATTTTAACGAACGCAAAATTAATAAAATCTAATGATAGTGTAATTTGCTTCAATTTTCGGCAAGATAGAACTACGCAAATCAGTGCTACATTAATTGAAGAAAAATTTGATCACTTCAAGCGTCTTAATCCTCCAAAAATATTTTTTGTCGGATTTGTAAGCTATGGTGACGAACCAAATATGATGACTCAAATAGCTTTTTTCCAATCAGATACTAAAAATCAATTGGCATCTATTGTAAGCCAAAATAATTTAACTCAACTTCATGCGGCCGAAACAGAAAAATATGCCCACGTCACTCGTTTTTTTAATGGCGGTCAGGAAGAAGAGTTCAAGGGAGAATCAAGAATTTTAGTTCCCTCGCCAAAAGTCAAATCTTATGATCAAAAACCCCAAATGTCTTTGCCGATAGTTATTAATAAATTTATTACACAATACAAACATTCAATGCCAAATTTTTCAGTAATCAATTTTGCTAATCCAGATATGGTTGGACATACAGGCAATTTTAAGGCAGCCGTCAAAGCATGTGAAATAGTTGATGAAAATATTGGAAAGATTTTTGCCTTAACTACTAAAATTGGAGCAAATTTAATAATTACGGCCGATCATGGAAATTGCGAACAAATGATCAGTCCCCATGATCAAAAAATTGATAAAAATCATACCACAAATCCAGTTCCTTTGGTCTTAGCTTGTTCTGATTTAAAACTTACTGATACTAAAGAATTTAGCTTAGAAGAAAAAATGGCATTTTTTTCTCAAGAACCGGTAGCGGTAATTGCTGATATATCCCCCACTATTCTTGATCTTTTGGGATTACAAAAGTCAAAAGAGATGAATGGACAATCACTTAAAGATTTGATCTAAGATCAAATCTTAATTTTAAATTACCAATTTTAAATTTTAAATCAAATTCAAATATTTAAATTTCTAAATTTTAAAATTAAATCATTACCTGTCCGCCAGCCTGCACATAGCTGAGCATCTGCTGGCAGGCAGTTGCTAAAGCAACAGCTTTTGCAGGCGGGAAAATTGAATAAAAATTAAAAATTAAAAATTTATAATTTATTAAATGTATCATTTTACGCTTATTCAATGATTTTATGAGGAAATTTTATGAAATTAAATTCACCTATTGTTTTATTGATACTTGATGGTTGGGGTGTGGCGCCGAATTGGGGTGCTAATGCTATTGCTCAAGCTCAAACTCCAAATTTTGATCGGTTATGGAAAGAAAATCCTCATTGTCAGTTGGAAGCATCTGGAAAATACGTAGGGCTTCCTGGCAATGAGCGTGGGAATTCAGAAGTTGGTCATCTTAGTATTGGTTCTGGTAGAGTTGTTTATCAGAATAGTTCGAAAATTACACAATCCATTAAAGATAATAGTTTTTTTAGCAATGAGAAATTGATCGATGCTTTTGAATATGCTAAAAAAAATCATTCCAATGTTCATATAATGGGAATTTTGTCAACCGGAAAAGTTCATGGAGATATTCAGCATCTTTATGCTTTATTAGATCTTGCTAAAAAACAAAATTTTTCCAGAGTTTATTTGGATTTATTTACTGATGGCAGAGATACTTCAACAATGGCAGCAATAGAATTAATATCACATTTAAACCAGAAAATTAAAGAAATTGGTGTTGGTCAGATAACAAGTATTATTGGCAGATACTATGCAATGGATAGAAATAACCGTTGGGAAAGAATAAAGCAGGCATATGATTTAATGGTGGAAGGAAAAGGACAAGTGGTCAGTTCAGCTTTGTCTGGTATATCAGATGCCTATAAACGCGGTAAAACAGATCAATATCTCGATCCAATTTCCATACACAAACAAGACGAAGAACCTATTACTATCAAGGATAATGATAGTATAATATTTTTAAATTTTCGCTCAGATCGCGCCAGACAAATTACTCAAGCATTTATGAATCCTAAATTTAATAATTTTAAAAGAAAAACCTTACATAATATTTATTTTGTTACAATGATTCCCTATGGAGTTGAATTGGAAATAGGCAAAAATATTCATTCTGCATTTCAGCAGAAAAAACTGAATCATACACTAGCCGACGTTTTATCGGAAAATAATATTCTTCAATTTCATATTGCGGAAACAGAAAAATATGCCCACGTCACCTATTTTTTTAATGGCGGTCAGGAATTGGCTTTTCCCAATGAAGAAAGGTTAATGATAGCTTCACCAAAAATTGATACTTATGATGAAAAACCGGAGATGTCAGTCAATAATATCACAAAAGAATTAATTAATAGGATTAGACAGAAAAAAATTCAATTTTATGTAGTAAATTTTGCCAATACAGATATGGTTGGTCATACTGGAATTTTTCGGGCAGCAGTAGAAGCAGTTGAAGCAGTGGATAACGTAATAGGGCAAATATATAAATCTGTGGCTCAAGCAAAGGGAATATTAATTATTACAGCAGATCACGGAAATTCAGATGAAATGATTTATCCAGATACTGGAAATGTAAGTACTCAGCATAGTAAAAATCCGGTACCATTTATTTTAGTTGATACATCGAAAGGTGAAAAATTTCAGCTCCGTTCAAATGGAGTTCTAGCTGATATTGCACCTACAATATTAAAAATATTTGATATCGAAAAACCAAAAGAGATGACAGGACAAACATTAATAAAAAATAATGATTCCAGTATTACCCGCCTCGACTCGGATGTCGATCCGAGGCGGGCGAATATAGATAACTAATGTTACGAATAAAATATTTGTATCATTGGTAATTCATTTGTAAATTAGTATAGCGGTATTATTTAAATCTAGCTGTTTTTGTCATTCTGAACTTGTTTCAGAATCTCGAGATCCTGAACTAAATTCAGTCCTGTTATATTATGTCAAGCCCTACTCTTTAACAACATAAGGTGTTTGTCTCTTTAAAACAGCGTAGATTCTGTAAATTAGTTTTCTTGACACAGCGCACATAGCAACTGTATAT
>DAOVQR010000143.1 GCA_030628575.1 bacterium | reverse complement strand
AATGTATATTTTGTTTTTATGGGATTCTCAACAAAAGCTTTTAACCATGAATTAGCTAAAATTAAGAAACTTAGAAATTCTAGAATCATTAATTTTTCTCCAGATAATTTAAATGGTTATTATGACAAAAAAAAATTAGCAGCTTTCAAAGAGGCTGATTTATTTTTAATGCCCAGTAGGAGTGATGCTTTTGGAATAGCTTTTTTGGAAGCTTGGGCGGCGAGAACACCTGTTATTGGCGCAAGGATTGGAGCTACTCCTGAAGTGATAAGAGAAAATATTGATGGATTACTAGTTGAATTTGATGATCCTGTAGATACTGCCCAAAAAGTTATCAAATTACTAAAAAACAAGAAATTGCGGAAAAAACTTGGTTATGCTGGGCAATTAAAAGTATCTCAAAATTACACTTGGGAAATAGTTGCTGAAAAAACCCATCAAACATATCAAAATGTAATTAAAGCAAATAGATGAGTATATGAAGAAGATCTCTGGAAATCCATATATAATTAGAAAGAATGGAAAAATAATCATTGATTCATTACCCCTGGATGATTTGATAGAGAAATTTGAGACCCCATTAATGGTATTCCTAGAAAATAGAATTAGAAACAACGTAAAATCTTTCAATGATATTTTCAATGAAATTTTTGACAACTTCCAATGTTTTTATTCAATGAAAGCTAATTATCTTCTTGAAATTTGTAAAATTATAAGTTCTGAAGGTGTGGGTGCCAAAATTGTAGGTTTACCAGAGCTTAAATTAGCATTAAAGGTTGGCTTTTCACCTGAAAAAATAATTATAGGCGGCCCTTATTTACCAGAAACCCTAATAGATTTAAGTATTAAAAATAAGGTAAAAGAAATTATTGTATACAATCTAAATGATTTAAAGAAGATAAATTTAATAGCTCAAGAATATAATTGGGTTCAAAATATTTGTATTAGAGTAAATTCCCAGAAATTCAATAGTAATTTAGGGGTGAATTTAAGCGTTAATAATATTAACTTTCTCAAGAAATCAATAGAAAGCTATGATAATATCAAAATAACCTCAATTTTATCCCATTTCGGCACTCAAATGAACAGTGTTGATCAATTTGAAAAAAACATAAGTTCCTTGGTAAATTGTCTGAATTTGTTATTAAAGTATGATATTAGTATTAAGAATATAAATCTAGGTGGAGGGTTTCCAGAAGCGACTGTGATGCCTACTAAAAAAATAAAGGACATTGCTCAGAATGTAAAAACTATTTTAAATAAATCTGGTATTAGTTATGACAGTATCTCATTTGAACCTGGAAGATATTTTGTTGGAGATTCTGGCATGTTTGTAACCAAAATTGTCAATGTGAATGAAGATAGGTGGATATTTTTAAATATAGGTAATCATATCTGTCCAAAATTTGCAAGGTGTTCTTTACGATTTTATAATGCCTCTCAGATTAATGAACCTCATAAATACAAAACCTCAATTGCAGGGATTGTTCCTACGGACCAAGATGTATTAGCAAAAAATTACTTTTTTACTAAAAATTTAAAAGAACAAGAATATGTGCTTGTAACCAACACAGGTGCTTATTGTTTAACTTTTTCAAATCGTTTTCCTTATCCTTTGCCAAAAATAGTTCTTGTGAAGGATGAAAACTGTATACCAATTTTTGATCCAATTATTGATAAGGATTTTTCCTTAATTTAAATTGAAGCAAGATCATAAGGACGTAATATCCTAATAATACATTAATTCTAATTTTTTCATTCTTATTTTTTTGCAGTATAAATAATTAAAAGGAGTAATTATGGAATCTTTTATTAATAAGGCACGCAAAAGAGAAGTAACCAGACCAGAAGTAGAAAATTTTGGCTATGCTAATATAAAGATTATAGGTTGCGGTGGTGCTGGAAATAATACAATTGATAGATTAATGAAAATAGGAATTAGAGGCGCAACATGTGTAGCGATTAACACTGATTGCCAACATTTAGATAATGTCGAATCACATGTTAAAATATTAATTGGTAAAAGTCTCACAAAAGGTTTAGGTGCTGGGGGAAATCCTGAGATTGGAAGAGCCGCAGCTGAAGAATCCCGGGAGGATTTAACCAGAGTTTTGAGAGAATCTAATTTAGTATTTATAACATGTGGTGAAGGAGGAGGTACTGGTACCGGGAGCGCCCCAATTATGGCAGAAATAGCAAAACTAGAAGGGGCAATAGTCGTAGGTGTAGTGACATTACCATTTGAGACAGAAATAGGTCGTATTGATAAAGCAAAAGTAGGTTTAAATTTACTAAAGCGTTATGTTGATACATTAGTAGTAATTGATAATAATAGATTATTAGAAATTGCTCCTAATTTACCAATTATTGAAGCATTTAGCGTTGCTGATGAAGTATTAGCGACAATGGTAAAAGGTATTACAGAAACGATCTCTTTACCTTCTTTAATCAATTTAGATTTCGCAGATGTCAGGACAATATTAAGTACTGGTGGTGTTGCTATTGTAGGTGTTGGTGAATCAGACAAAAAAGATAATAGAGTTGGTGATGCAATTAATGACGCATT
>DAOVQR010000066.1 GCA_030628575.1 bacterium | reverse complement strand
ATTTCTTACTTATAATATAAATGTAAGAAAAAATAATAATAAGTAAGAATGGAGATAAAATGTCAATTACTAAAATTTCTGATAAATATCAAGTGGTTATTCCGAAAACTAATCGAGAAAAATTGAATTTAAAACAGGGGCAAAAATTGATGGTTTATACTATTGGATCTCATTTAATAATGTCACCAAAGCATAAAAATTATGCCGATAGATTAGAGGGTTTAGGGAAAGAAACATGGAAAAATATTGATCCTTTGAAATATATAATAGAAGAAAGAAAATCATGGGACAAAAAAACCCACTAATTTACTAATATCACGAATTATACGAATAAATTAAAAATAACATAGTGATAGAAGAAAACTATGAAACAACAAAAGAAAATTAAGAAAGGAATAATTGCTATTGATTCAATGATTTTTATCTATCATTTTGAAGCTCATCTAGATTTTGTTTCACAAACAAGAGAGATTTTTCGATCAATAAATATTGGTAAAAATAAGGGTATAAGTTCAATTATCAGTCTTTTAGAAATTTTAACTCATCCAAAAAAGAAGAAAAATTATTTGTTGGTTAAAGAATATTCTGAACTTTTGAATCATTTTCCAAATTTACGCTTTATTGATGTTGATTGGAAAATTGTTGATTTAGCTTCTAGCTTGCGGGCAAAATACAATTTGAAAACACCCGATTCTATCCAGATTGCTACTGCAATAACCGAGAAAGCAGATTATTTTATTACTGCTGATAAAAATTTTAAAAAAGTAGAAGAAATTAAAGTCAAATTGATAAAAAGTCAATAATAAATAATATTAATTTAGGTATAAATTATGACCGAAAGAGGATTATCACATATTGAATTTGCAAGACAAGAAAAAACTATTGAAATAAAAAAAGTTGGTAATGAACAAAAGTTCACAATACTCGATGTTGTTATTAGCCATGAGAAACCACTGAAATTAGAATTTGATATACAGAAACAACCAATATATTTAAAAGAAGGAGATCAAACTGATTTTGAAGGTGTAATAGTAGATCACGAAAGTGAGAAAGTAAAATCTTTATTAGAAGAGAGCCGTTTATTAAAAAATCTTCCTGAAAAAGAGCGTTTGCATAGAGTTATGGAATTAGTTCGTTCAAACTTAAAGTTTCCTTTTAAAGAAGAATTAGAAGAGATTGGTCAAGAGACCTATAATCAGGTCGAAGAGGGAAGTCTACCAATCAGATTATCTAAACTGGTTGAATTAGGATATGGACAGTGTCGTCATTTTGCACCTTTATATCTTGTTTTAGCCCAAGAAGCTGGATTAGAAGGACAGCTAGCGTCCGGAGATAAACTCATAAATATTATTCGTACTGATAATAATAAACCTTTATTTAAGTCTGTTAAGCCAGGAGAATCAGTAGCTAGTCACCAATGGGTATCAATCATACTAAAAAATGGGGATTGGATTACAGTTGATCCAACGAAAAATCTGATTGCAGATAATCAAAAAGCTTTGGAAATGGTCACAAAAGCAAATTATCAAGAAGATATTTTAGGAAGCAGTAATTCTATTGAAGCACCGCCAAATATTCATTTTGACGATTCAGGAATGTTTTTTAGACCAAATACTGGAGAAATAAAAACTGATATGTTGGTAATTCGGCCTGAAATTAAAAAATCTCTCCATGGCTTTAGAGATAGAAATGGTCAGTTTGGTTATGTTATAAAGAAAGAAAAAATTGAAGAATTTAGAGGCGATTTAGATTTATCAGCTATACGAGAATTTAAGAAAAATAATATAGATATAAAATCGGTACGGGTTGTTCAATGATTTATTTTAAAAATAAACAACATGGATTTTTGGAAACAGTACTTATATCAATCGGTCGAGGATTGTGGTTTTTGATTAGTTGGCCATTTAAAAAATTATTGGGAATAAAAAAACCAGAGTTATTTAATAAAGCAAAAAATTTGGCAAAATGGTTGGAAATCGAAAAACTTTTAGAATCAGATGATCGAATCCATGCTGAACAGGCAGTAATGAGAGCAGATAAGTTTTTTGATGCACAATTAAAGCATGGTGGGGCGAAAGGCAACACTTTTGCTGATCGATTGCGAGATTATGAAGATCATTTTAATTATAATACCTATCAATTAATCTGGCAGGCGCATAAATTAAGAAATCAAATAACACATGATGAAAATCACAAACCAACAATTTCCGAATGCAAATCAGCTTTAAATAAATTTAGAAGGGGATTGGAAAATATTGGAGCGTTATAAATTTAGAATTATGAATTAGGAATTTAGAATTATGAATAAATGCAGAATGATGAATTCAGAATGTAGATTTAAATTCAGAATTAGGAATTAGTTATTGCGATTATAAATTAATGGAAAGAGATATATGGGTGAAAAAATTCAATATGATCCAAATCGAATAGAAACTCAAGAAAGCAGGAAAAAACTCAAATTGTTTGGTGAAGAGGCAGAACGAGTTAATAGGAAAGAGTATTTTACAGTGGCAGAAGAAATACTGATTAAAATAGATTATATGTTTAAAAATACTAAGATTATAGAGCCGTTACAAGATAAAGAAGATAATGGCGATATAGATATTATTTGTTTAAGTTGGCAGAAATTGAATAGAAAGATATTTGAGAATGTGTTGGGTAATCAATTAATGAATTATTCACATAACGCAGGTGTTTATTCCTTACTTTTTGATAGTAAAAAAATAGACAAAAAAGTCCATGTGGATATAATAAAAACAAAAGATAAAGAAGATTTTGAGAGAAGAAAGATGTTTTTATCAAAAGGGCATCTTTCGGCCGCAATTGGCATATTAGCCAAGGGCCTTAATTTTAAATATGCCCAAGAAGGTTTTTTTAAAAGATATAAGGATACTAAAGGACAGTGGCATTCAATTTCAATAGGTGATTTAAAAGAGGGCTTAAAAATTCTTGGATTTGATGCGGATCAATGGAGTCGGATTAAAAGTACAAATGATATTATCGATTTTTTGAAAAAATCTCCTTTTTTCACCAGCAAAGCATTTGAACAATCACAATTAACAGGGAAACGCAAGGATGGATATAAAAGAGTTTTTCAACAAAAAAATCTTTTTGATAAATTGGCAAAATTGGGACAAGAGACAAGAGAAATTGATCAAGACAAATATCTAAAAGAATTGTATCCTAAATGGTATCAAAAATATCAAAGAGAAGTGGAAAAAATAGAAAAAGAATTAAAATTCAAAAAAGTGATAAATGGTAAATTAATAATAGAAACTTTTGATGTTAAACCAGGGCATGTAATTGGAAAAATATTAAGATATATAAAAGAAAATTATCCAGATACTAAAGAATTAACAGCAGAAATGACAGAAGACGTAAAGAACAAATTTAAATTATAAATATTTAATCAAATTCAAATATCAAAATTGGGAAACAGTGATTGGATTGGAGATTTATGTCAGAAAAATTGTCACAATTTAATAGATCAAAATATTCAGCTGAGAAAGATATTAATCAACTTTTAGAATCTGGCAAATCTTCCGATCAGGTTGAAAAAGAAGCTCGTGATATTATTTCTGAAAAACTGCATCAGTATGCAATTGATGAATTAAAAGAGATGAATTTAACAATAGATAATCCCGCAGAAGAAATTGAAATTATTGATACAGAAGGAATCACAGAAGAAAAAATTAGAGGAAATTTTATAAAATTTAAAGAACAGATGGAAAATGAACCAAGACTTAAATTTATTGAAGAATTAGCTCAGGAGTTTCCCAAAGGCAAATTTTATATTGTCGGAGGTTCCGTTAGAGATGCTTTGCTTGGCAGAAAGGCAAAAGATATTGATATGGTTATTTGCGGAATTGATCAAAATGATTTAGAAAAATCATTAAAGGCATTGGGTAAAGTTGATTTTGTTGGGAGAAATTTTGGTGTATATAAATTGTGGATAGAAAGAAAATTTGAAGATAAAAATATAAATACAGATGATTATAATCAAGAAGAAGTTGATATTGCTTTACCACGAGTTGAAAAATCAAAGGATACCGGCGGAAGAAACGATTTTAATGTTGAAACAAATTCTGATTTTAATATTAAAGATGATCTTGCGAGGCGGGATTTAACAATAAATGCAATAGCTTATGATACGGTGAACAAAAAATTGATAGATCTATTTGATGGTAAAAAGGATCTATTAAAACGAGAAATAAAAACTGTTGGTAATCCCGAAGAAAGATTTAATGAAGATTATTCTAGAATACTTCGTGCAATTAGGTTTGCGGTAAAACTTAATTGCAGAATTGAGGAAAACACATGGAAAAGTATTAAGAAAAATAGCGATAAAATTACTCAAAAAAATAAAGAAGGAAAACAAATAACTCCATGGGAGACAATTTCAGCTGAATTTGAAAAAGCATTTACTATGAATCCCGTGAGAACTTTAGATTTATTTGATCAATCAGGTATTTTAAAATACATCTTGCCGGAAGTTGAAAATTTAAAAAATTTTGATCAATTTAGAGAATATCATTCAGAAGGAAATATCTATAAACATACAAGATTGGTTCTTGCAAGTTTACCGAAAGATTCTCCGTTTTCTTTGATATTTGCGGCATTACTACATGATATTGGAAAGGCAGTAACATATCATAAAGATAAAGAAACAGGCAAAATTACTTTTTATGGGCATGATACAAAAGGATTGGGAATTGCAGAAAAAATTTGTGACAGATTAAAATTTACCAAGAGATTTAAACAAAAAATTATATGGCTTATTAAAAATCATATGAAAATGTTTCAAGTTGGTAAAATAAAAAAAGGAACAAAAATCTATAAATTACTTATGAAAAATTATCCGCCAGAGTTATTACGATTGCATCAAGCAGATATTAAAGGAAGTATTAATAATAGGACTTTCTCACTTTATGCAAATACGGTAGAAGGATTACGCCATTGATTAACCATATATTGCATAAGAGGTTTCCGTTTTTGTTGATAAATTGATATTTTTCTTTTAAACGCTGTT
>DAOVQR010000047.1 GCA_030628575.1 bacterium | reverse complement strand
ACATCATTAATTTTTACATTGGCATCTTTTTTAATCTCCGGGATTATATCCACGAGCGCAAAAGATGTATGGCGCGCTTTGTCTGCGTCAAATGGTGAAATTCTAACCAATCGATGAACCCCTGATTCAGATTTCAACCAACCAAAAGCATTAAATCCCGCAACCTCGTAGGTTGCGGACTTTAGGCCGGTTTCTTGTCCAACTGATTTATTAATTTCTACAAATTTAAAATTATGGTTTTCTGCCCATCGTGAGTACATTCGCGCCAGCATTCCAGCCCAATCCTGCGCTTCAGTACCACCAGCCCCGGCATGAATTGATAAAATCGCATTATTCTGATCATATTCACCGGAAAACAATGCTTGTTGTTTTAGTTTTTTAAAATCCTGCTCATTTTCAGCACTGTCAAATTCTGTAATAATTTTTCCCAAATTACTCATTTCTTGACTAAGTTCCTGTGCTTGCTCACGGTTAGTCCAAAAATCGGGTTGACTCATCAATTTTTGAATTTCAATAACCCGCTGATGTTTCTCATCGATTTTAAGCATCTGATCTAGTTCATCTTTATTTTTTTGTAAGTTTTTATCTAACATAGACATTCTTCATTCTGCATTTATTCAATTCTTCTTTTTCTTCTTTAATATTCATAACATTTCCCATTCTACATTCTGCATTTATTTCATTCTACCAGATAAGAAAAAACCGGGCAATTAAAGTCCGGTTTTTTTCTTTGCATACTACATACTTCATGCTACATAATACATAATATTATATCCAACTTTGATGTACTACCATTGCCGCTAATTTCTTAGCTTTCATTTTTTTAACTAAAACATAACCAGCAGTTACAATAGTGGAAATAATACCGGCATTTACTGCAGCTTCAGCAGCACCAGAACCAGTTTTAGGCAAACTTTTCATACCTTTCACACTTGATGTTTTACTAGATGTTCCACTCACTGAACTTGCAGCACTAGCTGAAGTGTCATCAGTAGATGCACTGGATGAAGCATTATTTGCACTAGCCGCTGAAGATACTTGTGGACCACCAGAACCAGCAGATGAACTACCAGAACCAGCTGCGCCACCTTGACCAGTAGAAGCAGCACCAGATGAATTAGAAGCTGCGCCGACAGGACTTGCAGCAGAACCAGCATTTGATCCAGCTGAAGCATTTTCACCTGCAGCAGAAGAAGCATTGCCAGAACCTGCTTGATTGGCGCTGATTGTACCATCAGAATTTATTTGCGCGCTTTGTGAACCACTACCAGTAGCAGAACTTGCAGCACCACCAGCATCACCAGAACCTGAACCACCGCCAGCATTATTTGCATTGGCATTATTTACAATAGTTTGATTTTGATTGATGTTGTTATTATTGTTAGTACTAGAATTAGCAACAAAAACAAAATTATTATTATCTCCTGCAGTTTGAGATTGCTGCTGCTGCTGCTGTTGTTGTTGCTGCTGCTGTTGTTGTTGGTTGGCTTGAGATTGATCTTGAGTTTGACCTTGAGCAGTAGCCATATTAAGACCAGCAAAAACTAGCATAAATACTACAACTGCAATTGCAATTAAACTTTTTAAAGATGTCATAATTTTTCCCTTCGCCTCGATATATCTTCGAGGCCGGGCGACTCCAACATATCGTTGGAGCATAGCCTTTCATTTTATCTTTCTTCGAAACAAAGATAAAATAGATTAATAATAAGATCGACCTAACCTATTATTTCCCCCTTGCATTTATTTATTATCATAAATAAGATAACAAAAAAATGTAAAGAGAAAAAATGGTCGGGGAGATGATCTACATCTCCCCTTGCTATCTATCAATTATCAATTATTATTGATGATTTAGTTCTGATTTATATTTGTGTTATTGATTATATCAGAATCATCAATAATAACGGTGTTGTTATTGTCACCTTCCTCTAAATCTTGTTGCTGTTGTTGGCTAATAGGGCCAACCGAACCGCCGGTGGCACTGCCACCGTAGCCATATCCATTACCTCCAACACCACCGTCAGCATGAGCATTACCTGCTCCGCCATGCGCAATAGGACTGGCGGTGATATTGATTCTATTAGGTCTCCTAATCCAAGCGGCTAGGATTCGACCTATGCCGCTATTGAGGATACCACCCACCTTGACTGATTTTTCCTCAGCTCGATTATAAGCGGGAATAAAAACCTCATCTGGATAATAATATTTCATCATCGCCTTTGGCGATGGTTGAGGCCTCTCCGAAGATGGCTTGGGAAAATAAGGCGTAATAACCGAACGCCCGGAGTTAGCACATATTATGAATGTATCAATTTCCCAAACAACATCAGATTGGTCAACAAGAGTTAGAGTAAAAACATCACCATCAAACATAGCTTTTACCCTAGGAATGATTTTGCCATTTGCATAAGTAATCTGGTGATATTTTTTCCCTGAAAGTATGGTTCTTTCCTGTATAAATCCCCATTCTCCAGTAGAAAAAAGGTGTTTGTTTTCTTGACCATAAATTTTATGATTAACCAAGAATAAAGCTTTTTGCAGTATCGGTTTTGGCAGACCGCACCGCAAAAGATCATTAATTCCTGATTGTGATAACATCCATTGGCAATAACTCATTCGCGATTTAACACCATCTGGATTTCTTGGATTACCGCCAGGAGCTCTCCAGAGGTAATAACCTTCAGCATCTCTGGCAACATCAAATGAAACTGCAGTGCTTACAACAAAAATAGATAAAAAGAGAAAAATTACTACAGTTATCCGTTTCATAGTTATCGACCTCCTTTTTTGAACAACTTGATTATTAGTTTTTCACCCTGCTTTAAATCCCAATAATAGACGTTCCTCTGCCGATCCTTTTTCCAATTCCCATGAGGTTCAATGTACCAGTTACAAGGTTCAATATCAATGGTAATCTTGCCGCATGGTACACCTTCTATTGGCCAACTACTCATCACATTTCTTTTTTTAATAACCTGCTTGCCATTGGAAAATATTGTAATTTCTGGAACTACAAAATTCCGGCAAGTTTTTTTACAAGCATGATCTTCATAAAAGGAAATATGAATTGTACTTGTTGGCCCTTGAGTAACCTGCATAGGAACTTGAGATGAATCATTCTGCCGATTATTCTCAAAATTTGGTTGTATGTGCAATAATCCATTTGGATCAATCCAGAATACCATCCCAGAATATTGATCCTGGTCTTTTCCATTAATAGAAGTATATAATCGAATGAAAATATAACCAGCATTGTATCTTGGTATTCGATATTCTAATCTTCCATATTGTCCATCGAAATCAAGAATTTTGGTCATTTTCCCCGCAGATTTATCAGAGATCCTAACAATGTTATGTAGATGATCGTCTTTTTTACGGCCACCTTCGACATTAAAATCGATTATAAGAATCTCAGCCGGATTTAAAGTAAATGGTTTATTTGGATTATAAATAATAATCCTACCATTTTCTTTTTTTACACTTATGCCCCAAGTATGTCCGGCTCGTTTAAAATGAATTGTCCCTCCGAACAACCATTGGAATAATCCGCCTTTTGGTGGATCTTCCCGGGCAAAAGCTGGACTGACAATTAAAAAACACATAGCAATAAATAGTAACATTGCTATACACTTATTTAATTTCGTCTTGTTCATTTTTCATCACTCCTTTTCAAATTTATTTTTCAAGACGAATTTTTTTGCCAAAATTTTCAAAGTACAACTATTCGCTAATTATCTCGAATAACTATATTGTTTTCAGGCAAAATCTTGGCCGGGATCTCGAACAAACGAGAACCGCGCAATAAATCACGCAACAAGGGGAAGGAGGGGCAATTTTACCTTTTTCAAAGTAAATCTCTCCACAGTTCCCAGCCAAGATACTACCCAAAACAAAAGAAGGGCCTCTTCTGCCCTCCCTAATAATTTTTAACTAAATTTATTATACACTATGAAAACAATAAAGTATAACAGGTTTTTTAGTTTCTGTCAATAGATTTTAGCTAAAATCGACTTGACATCATCTAAAGAATGTATTTTATTTAATTGAGATCTTACTTTTTTTGCATCAGGTATTCCCCTAAAATACCAACCAAAATGCTTTCTAAATTCCACCATCCCCTGCTCTCCTTTTAATTTTTTAACCAGTTTTGCATGCTCTAGAATATTTCTTTTTATAAAAGAAATATTAGTTTTCAGATTACAGTTATCAGTTTTCAGCTCTTGAAAAATCCAAGGATGACCAAGTGTTCCCTGCCCAATCATCATCCCATCTAATCCATGCTTCATACTCCCTGCTTCATAATTCATATCTATGCTTCCATTTCCAATTACCGGAATTTTAAGTTGTTTTTTGACTTTATAAATATTTGTCCAGTCAGCTTTGCCTGAAAAACCTTGTTTGTATGTCCGTCCATGAATTGCCAAAGCATCAATTCCAGCACATTCCAATATTCTTGCAAATTTGAGAATATCTTTTGGATTTGACCACCCGAGACGGGTTTTTACTGATATAGGGATATTTTTCACTCTTTTTTTAATAGCTTTAATAATTTTTACAGCGTTTTTTTGATCTTTCATTAGAGCTGATCCGCCGCCAGTTTTTACTACATCACGAACAGGACAACCCATATTCACGTCGATTCCTGATGGAATCGACTCAATTTCTAATTTCCAATTTCTAATTTCCAATGAATTTTTAATTTTTAAATTATTTGATTTATTTTTATTAGTTATAAATTTTAAGTTATAGTTTTGAGATATTAATTTTGATATTTGAGTTAGCTCTCTGTCCCACTGGCCAGAAGCTATATACTCTGCGGCAAATGCCATATGCTCTGGATTACTGCCAAAAATCTGCACCACATATGGTCGTTCTTTTTTAGAAAATTGTATAAGCTTTAAGGTTTTATATAATTGTTCTTCTCTTTTTGTCATCCCGAACTTGTTTCGGGATCTCTGAGATTCTTCACGGAGTTTACCCTGAGTCTGTCGAATGGGTTCAGAATGACACAACTGATTATGCCAAATTGCTTCAGATGAAATCATTTCTGAATACAATACATTTACACCATAACATTTACACATCAAACGAAACGGCTGATCAGTTATTCCCGCCATCGGTGCCAAAACTAAAAATGGCTTATTCAATTTTAGCCAAAAATTTTTCATAATAAGTTATTTTATCACAATTATTAGGTTTTTTCTACTATAGAACCATTTTTTTTATTCTGAACTAAATAACCCTTAGATTCAATTTCTTTTCTTATTTTATCAGCAAGTTTAAAATCCTTTTTATCTCGAGTTTCATCCATTGTTTTTACTTTATCCAAAATATTTTGAGGAATTTTTTCTTCTTTGATTTTATCTAATCCAAATCCAAGGACTTTATCAAAATCCAACAAGGTTGCATATTTATCTTCATTATGTTCATTTGATTTAACAACTTCCCAAACTACTGCTAACGCCCATGGGGTATTCATATCATTATTAATTGCCTGTAAAAATTTATTTTTATATGATTTTAATGTTTTTCCGTTTTTTAGCTCTTTAGTTCTTAAGTTTGAAACTTCATTCCGAAGTTTTGCTAATGCATTTTGTGCAGCTCGTAATGATTCCCATGTGAAATTAAGCTTTTTTCTGTAATGTGATGAAAAAACTAAATATCGAAATACTAATGGACTAAAATCTTTATTTTTAATATCACACAAGGTATAAAAATTATGTTTTGACTTGCTCATTTTTGTATTATCAACTAAAAGATGTTCTGAATGTAGCCAATAATTTACAAACTTTTCCCCTGTTGCTGCTTCCGATTGAGCGATCTCATTTTCGTGATGAGGAAATATTAAATCAACTCCACCAGTATGAATATCGAATGGTTGACTTAAATATTTAGAACTCATGGCAGAACATTCTATATGCCAACCTGGTCTCCCTTTGCCTATTTTTGTATTCCAAAAAACCTCTCCATCTTTTTTATCCCAAAATTTCCAGAGGATAAAATCATTCATATTTTCTTTATCATATTCATCAGATCTTACCCGACAACTGGCGCCGGCTTTTAAATTTTCCAAATCTAGACAAGCTAATTTCCCATAATCTTTAAATTT
>DAOVQR010000106.1 GCA_030628575.1 bacterium | reverse complement strand
CGATGAAGCCTTTAAATTAGGATATGAAGTAGGTGGAGGAAGGATTGTAAACAATATTCAGAATGTTAAATTTACGAAAAATAAAGATGGCGAAACCACAGATGTACAATTTGATGAAAATTAATATTCTTTACTCAACAATTTTTTGAAAATTTGATTTTACAATAAAAAAATAATTAACAAAATTTATGAAAAGACAATTTAAAATTTTTTTAATTATGGCGATTTTTGCTGTTATTATTATATTCTTTGCATATCAAATGACCCAAAAACAATCCTCAAAATATTCAAACGAAAAAAATTATTCTGATCAGATAAATAAAGGAAGAGATTTGCCTTTACAATATTCCGACCCTCCGCCGTTAAATACGAAAAAACAATTTATACCAATCGCCCAAGATATTATCGGTACTTGGTACATTGTATCATCAAATCCAAAATATAAAAATAAAATTATCACTGATTACACTAAATTTACATTTTACTTAAACGGCAAATTAGACAGAAATCAATTTACATCTGATAAATACAAAATAGATGCAGGGAAATACGCATTTTTAGAAGATGATAAAACCTTTCCTATTACATTTGGTACTGATGATATAAAAAAATCTAATCTCTTTTGGAAACTTGATGAGGAAGGATTGGCACAGTCATATTACAAAAGTAAGAAAGATTCGGTATATATTAAAGAAGGATCAAAAGAATGGGATAAACGAGAAAAAATTACTATCACAACAGAGCTACCTATATCTTTTATTAATCCTAATGATTTGCAGATTGGGAAAACATATGAATTATCTAAAAAAACACCACTTATGCCGGAGGTAAATCCAGTTGATTCTATTGCAGCCCTTGGCGATATGAGAGAACTTAGTGCTGGTAGTGCAATTAAAATTATTTCCATCGCTCAAAAAAATAACACCCCATGGTATAATGTTGGCTTTATTAATTATTCAACTGGGAATCTTGATTATGGCTGGATAAATAGCATTGCTTTATATGGGCAGTCTTTAAAAGAAAAATAACCATTTATTAAAATAATAAGGAGTTTTGGGCAAAGAGCATTCACCCCTTTAATTCCCCTCTTCCCTTTGCCCCAAAACGAAAAACAAAATTAAATTCTTTTTAAAAGTGATTTGCATTCGCAAATCAAAGAAAAATATATACATCAGCTAACAGCGTATATCGGGTTACGGCTCTTCCGAGAGCCTCCACCCAAATTTGTCTCCGCTACGCTACGACAAACTTCCGATATACGCATATGTTGTATGCAATTTGATAAAAAAATTTTATGACAATAGAAAAAATAAACCATAATGTTGAAAAACCTGAAAATACAAAAGAGCGTTTATTAAACGATTTCAAAATGTTTAGAAATGATTTCCTGGAGGGGTTTCCGGATGAAATACTTTTGCCTGATATGCCCAATTATCACAGATATAAATGTCGTACTAATTTTTTCAACAATATCTCGATTCGCATTTTACGCATACAACACGAAGGTATTAAATTAAGCAATGAAGGTAAAATAAAATGTGATAAATTTATGGATTATTGTACGACATTAAAGGGTAAAACAGAACGCTACCAACAAGAAGACATTGATAAGGCCAATGAAATACTTGATGTTTTAATAAACGAATTGTCATAAAATTTTTTTATCAAACTCTGCGCCATCACTTGCCCTTCGGGGCACACAACACGGTATATCTGGTTACAGAAAATTTCATTATTAATTTAATAATGTACAAAATTTTCTTCCACCCAAATTTTTGCTTCTCTTTTCTTTATTAATTATAATAATGAAGAGAACCAAAAACTTCAGATGACACCGAAACGTTATGTGCTGTAGCGAATTCCTGAGCTATTGCACATAACAACGCGATAAGCGGTTCAGGAATTTTCTTAAAATAATATATAATAATGAGAAAAAATTCCTTCTCCCAAATTTTTGCCTCTCTTTTCTTTATAATATATAATAAGGAAGAGAAACAAAAACTTCGCTTCATCGGTAAACGTTAGCTGAAATAACTAAAAACAAACTCTTTATTTATATTTTTTTTTCAAACCCCTTTTTAATTTTTTAATACATGAATATAAAACATACAAAATTAACTAATAAAATTCATTTGCTAACTTTTGAAACCCAGCAAGATATAACATCCACTTTTTTGCGTTTTCAGGAACACTATGAATCACCAAATTTTAGAGGGAAAATATTCTCTTTTGATGAATTTAAGCAGTGGTATATTAAAACCTCACCAAATGGAAAGATATCCGGAAAGTTTACATATTATTCCGATTGGAACGGTTTTAATATTCCGTCGCATGTTTTAAAGCCTTTTTATGATGGTAAATTTAATCCGCTTTCCGAACAAGAAAGTAAATTGTTAGATATATTCAAGGATGAAGTGGGTGCATTTTATATTATCGGTGTTCATAGTGGAACGAAGAAGATTGACCAGCTCTTGAATCATGAAATTGCCCATGGACTATTTTACACTAGTGATAACTATAAAGCTGATGTTTTGCGGATTCTCTCGCAGTTTGATGTCAGTGCTATAAAAGAGGAGCTGCGCTCAAAAGCAGGCTACCATGAGAAAGTGCTAAATGATGAAGTTCATGCATATAGCATTGATTCAGTGAGCAATTTAAAAACACCAATACCTGAAAGTTTATCCTCGAAATTAAAAAAATCATACGAAAAACATTTGAAAAAAAATATAAATAAACAAACTCTTTATTTATATTTTACCAACCAAAATTGACTAAATATTTTTAATTGGATATAATTGGATATAGTTAATATATCCAATCAAGTTATGACCAAAGGGCACTAACAGTAAGCGAAAATATTCTCAGCCCGAGGCTGATCCGCCTCGGGAGGAAAATTCCTTGACTATAAATTTATGGCAAAATATATTAAAAAAATAACAAAAAAACATACAGTCCCGGACAATTTTTCAAAACGAATTGAAAATATTCCCGCTAGTATTGTTTCTAAAATAGCAAAAATTGACGAATTAAAAGGGCAATGGATATCAGGGGCTCGTTTAAGTCCGCAAGTTTTAGGCAAACTTAAACGGTCGGTTTTGATTACTTCAACAGGCGCTTCTACCCGTATTGAAGGTGCTAGGCTGGCTGACGCTGACATTGAAAAATTGATGCGCGGATTAAATATTCAAAAATTCACTAACCGTGATAAGCAGGAAGCGAAAGGTTATTATGAATTATTGGAAAATGTTTTTAACTCATGGAAAAATCTCAAATTCAACGAAAATTCTGTTAAACATTTTCATCAAGAATTGCTAAAATATGTAGATAAAGACAAGAGCCATCGCGGCGAATATAAAAAGAGTGAGAACAAAGTGCATATAATAGATGAAGCGGGACAATCGGTCGGTATTCTTTTTGACACTACGCCAGCATATCTTACTCCCAAAGAAACGCAGGAATTAGTTGAATGGACTCAACAATCTCTTGCCGAGAAAAAATATCATCCATTTCTTAT
>DAOVQR010000039.1 GCA_030628575.1 bacterium | reverse complement strand
GAAGCACCTTGGCAACAAACAAAGTTTTTACAAGCTATTCCATATACTTTAGCAACAAAAGATAAAGATTGTAATATTGATGAAGAAGAAATAAAACTTTTAATGAGGATTTAGTAATTATGATAAAAACTGTACAATTCGGAGATGTATTTTTGCATAATTCGACGGAGTATATTTTTTTAGCTCAAAAAGATGAAATAATTTATGCGGCAAAGATTTTAATCAAACATGACGGGGACAGAATAAAAGAATATTGCGAAACACAATTAAAAAATCCTAAAAATCAATATAAAGCACAAAACAATATCTTATTTTGTTATGTAGAATTAACTACCGATAAATATAAGAATAGAATAGCACATTTAAAAAGTGCTGCTAAAGACGAATCTCAATTCCCTTTTGAATTACTCGATTGTAGATTGAATATTAATGATTTATTGGAATTAAAAAAAGAGATATTGACAGGTGCCGTAGATATTGCATTGAAAAAATTAGTGCAAAATATTGATATTCCAAAAAATCAAAGTAGATAATATGAACTAAACTGCTAATTTTAATATCTGTCCTAACCCATCCTTTTTTATCATAATTCTCGCCTTTCTTGGAAGCGGGAGTTTTATTTTTATTTTATATCTTATAACCTAAATCTATTAATTGATTAGAATCATACCAGAAAAATCAAATATATTGCAATATAATAATATTGGCGATATATTAAATATAGAACATAAATCATTTATCAATAAGGAAAATATGAATAAAAGTCAAAATTATTCGCCAATTGATGGTGCCAGAACGTATAATGCTTTGCGTGATGAGAATATGATAATTATGGCAGCTAATGTTCAGATTATTCCCGGTGTTTTAGAAGGTATTATGCAAGCTACCAAAGATACAGATTCCGCTGTAATTTTTGAGTCGGCAACGTCAGAATGTGATTTAAACGGTGGCTACACGGGAATGACACCAAAAGATTATGCCCGGTTTTGCTTTAAAACTGCTTCAAAAGTTAAACTTGATACTTGGGTATTACATGCAGATCACATTAAAATTAAATCTTTATCAGAGGATGAAATATCTGGGACTGAGGATTTAATTAAAGCCCAGATTGATGCTGGTTTTACTTCTTTTGCCATTGATGCCTCATTTTTGTTTGATTTAAAAGCTAAAACCGAAAAAGATCAGCTTCGTGATAATATTGATATCACCGCTCGTCTGGCAAAATTCATCAAAAAACACTACATCAATGATCAATTTGGCTTGGAAGTGGAAGTAGGGGAGATTGGTAAAAAAGATACCAAAGGAATGGTCTTAACTACTCCAAAGGAAGCAGTAACTTTTCTACAAGAACTTGATAAAAATAATATCAAGCCCAATTTGATTGCCATTGCCAATGGTTCGGCTCATGGCAATATTTATAAAGATGGAAAAGAAATTTTCCAATCAGCAATTAATATTAAACTTACTCGTGAAGTTGCCCGAGCTATCAGAAAAGCTGGATTTGAGACAAAAATTGCCCAACATGGAATCACTGGCACGCCTTTAGATTTAATTGCCAAGCAATTTCCCAAAGGCGATATTTTAAAAGGTAATGTGGCAACATTTTGGCGAAATTTAGTTTGGGGGGTATTTAAAAAACACGAGCCGAAATTATATAAAAAGATCTATAATTGGACTATTAAAAATTATCAAAATGACAAAAAATCAAAGGAAGAAATTTTCGGCAAAAATGGAAAATATGCCATCCGGGAATTTTATGATGAGATAAATGCTGTTGAATCATCAACCGTAGAAGAACTCAAACAAAAATCATATGCTGAGGCAAAAAAGTTTTTTAAAGCATTTAATTCAAAAGGTTCAGCTAAGATAATTAGAGATAAATCATAAATTTTAGATTTTTAATTTTAAATTATTAAGATTACAGTTTTTATAATCCCGAACAAAAACCGAATTATCCACAACTGACAAATATTGTTTTAAATGTTAAAGTTAAAATATGGTTAGTACAACAATTAAAACAAAACAACAAAGTAGTAATGCTTATTTCAAAGCCGATAACGTTGTAATTTATAAAGATGATATTTTAAAATTCAGCACTTTGCCGAATAATTATATCGATTTAATTATTACTTCACCACCTTACAATGTTGACATTCATTACAATTCCCACACAGATAATTTAGCATACGAGGATTATTTAAAATTTACTAAAAAATGGATTAAAAAATGTTTTGATTTAACAAAGAATGAAGGAAGATTTTTATTAAATATTCCGCTTGATAAAAATAAGGGCGGACAAAAATCAGTTGGGGCAGATATTACAAAAATAGCCAAAGATGTTGGCTGGAAATATCACTCAACGATTATTTGGAATGAAGGAAATATATCAAGACGAACAGCATGGGGTTCTTTTATGTCTGCATCTGCTCCTTATGTTATTGCTCCGGTAGAATTGATTTTGGTTTTATATAAAGATAGCTGGAAGAAAACGGGTGGTAGTAAGAAAAATGATATTACAAAGCAAGAGTTTATGAATTGGACAAATGGAGTTTGGACATTTCCATGTCAAAGCAAAAAAGGAGCAAGTGGTCATCCCGCACCTTTCCCAATTGAATTACCGAGACGTTGTATCAAACTATTTAGTTTTATTGATGATATAGTTTTAGATCCATTTCTAGGAAGCGGTTCTACGCTTATTGCTTCATATCTAAATAACAGAAAAGGAATAGGAATTGATATAGACAAAGAATATTGTGATATAGCAATCAAAAGATTGCAACAAGAAGCAAAAATTAACCAATTAAATTTAATAAAGTAATTCTATGAAAAAGAAAAAATCAATCAAAGATTTATTAATTGAATATTTCAAAGCGCATCCAAAAGAAGATATGCCGCACGGTCCAGTTGTTGATTGGGTTGAAGCAAGATATAAACGGCTTTATAAAAAGAAACCGCGAGATACTTGGCGATCAATTAGAAATTTGCATGAAATAGGTTTTTAATAAAAGTTAAAAAGGGTATTTATCGCTACGATTCCGATATGGTTCAAAAAAGGGAATTAGATGAATTTACTCCAAAACAAAAAGAAACAATTTTGAAAAGAGACGACCATAAATGTGTTATTTGCGGTAGAGGTGAAAAAGAGGGCGTGGAGTTACACGTTGATCATATTAAGCCAAAATATCTTGGCGGAAGATCTACTATAGAAAATGGTCAGACATTGTGTGCCCAACACAATTTTATTAAGAAAACTTTGAAACAAACAGAAACAGGAAAAAAAATGTTCATTCGTTTATATGAATTAGCTAAAAAAGAAAAGAATAATGATTTGAAAAAATTTTGTGCTGATATTTTAAAAACTTACGAAAAATATAATATTAACGGTCATATAATTTGGAAAAGGTAATAATAAAATCTGTGGATACTAAAACACAACACAGGAATTTGGCATCATCGAGCGAGACAGTTTAATTTTTATTTGAGAGGATTTAAGTATTTATTCATAATGAAAAAGCCAAGTAAGATTCTTTAAAGGATTCACAAAATTTATCAAAACAGTTTTAGATTATCACATTTCAAAAGTGTGATTTTTTATTTGACAAATATTTATCTATTCTGATATAGTGTAAATAACTTACCGAGCGGTAAGTTAAATCAAAAAAGGAGATTAAAACTATGACAATAATTGAAAAACAGCAAGAACAAGAAGATATTATTCAAAATACGAAAACACGCATTATTGACGTTGCCTGTCAGCTTTTTTCAGAATACAGTTATTTAGGTGTATCTATGAACGATATTGCTAAAAAGCTTAATATTACTAAAGCAGCTCTTTATTATCATTTTACAGGTAAGTCGGAAATTTATAAAAAAGTGCTCAATGGGGTTTTTAATAATTTAAGTTTAGATATTGCTAAAGCATTTAAAGAAAAAACTACTAATAAAAAATTACATAAACTAATCAAAAATTATTTAGATTTTGGTTTTAAGGAAAAAAATCTTATCAAAGCTTTAATGTTGAAACTATCACCAGATAACCTACAAATAAGAACATATATCATTCAGTTAAGAAAAGAAATTAAATATTTAATTCAACCAATAATTAAAGAAATGATTGTAAAAAAGGAAATAACAAAAAAAGTTGATAGCCATCTGCTAACCTCTTTATTAACTGGCATGATGGATGGATTGCTTTTAGAATATTCATTTTTAAATAAAAAAATTGATTCAAAAAAAATATCAAACCAAATCATTAATATTTTGTTTTTAAAAAATAAGAAAGGAAATAATAAATGTTTTTAAAAAATATTAACTCTTTTACTAATCAGATTAAAGGTTTTTCTACTAAACAGGCCTTAGGATTATTAAGACAAATTATCAAACATACCTCGTCCAATCAATCAGCTAAATTATTGGCTTTATTGGAATTTCTTGCTCCTACTAAGGATTTGAAAAATATTATTTGTAGCATTAAAAAAGATTTTGAGCGAAAAGGACCATGGTCAGGATTTCTGGAAAAACTTTTTAAAGAAATCAATCCTAATTGCCGAGAAAAATTTATTCAGAATCTTGTTGTTAATCAAACTTTTCTAGGAGAAACAAAACGGCAAGAATTTAAGCAACGAGAAGGATTCGTTCCCCCTTGGTTTATTTTAGTTAGCCCCACGATGAGATGTAATTTAAATTGTATCGGTTGCTCGACACGGAAATATTCTCAAGAGGGTGATTGGCCAATGAAGTTAATAGATCGTATTTTTAACGAAGCTAAAGAAATGGGTATACATTTTGTGACTACTTTAGGGGGAGAAACTTTTATGAGAAAAGATATGTTTGATGTCTACAAAAAACACAACGATATGTATTTTTTGCAATACACCAACGGTACTTTAATTGATGAAAAAATGGTTAAGAAATTAGCCCAAGTAGGCAATGTTGCTCCAGCTATTTCAGTTGAGGGTTTTGAGAAAGAAACTGATCTGCGGCGAGGCAAGGGTGTATGGAAAAAAGTTTTACAAGCAATGAAATTGCTCAAGAAAAAAGGTATTATTTTTGGTTTTTCAGTAACTATGACCAAACAGAATAGCAAATTAATTACTAGTGAGAAATTCATTGATTTTTTTATTAAACAGGGTTGTTCTTTTGGCTGGTATTTTCAGTATATTCCTATTGGCAAAAATCCCGATATATCTCTTATGCCCACGCCAGCTCAACGGAATAAATTAAGAAAGTTTATCCATCGGTTCTGTCGCAAGAAAAAACCTATTCTTATTGGAGATTTCTGGAATGATGGTCCTTATGTTGGAGGATGTATTGCTGGGGGACGAACCTATCTTCATATTAATGGCGATGGTAATGTTGAACCTTGTGGATTTGTCCATTTTGCCACCGATAATATTAAAAATAAAAGTTTAAAAGAAGTTTGCAATTCTGAATTTTTTAGAGAAATCAAAAAAAGACAACAAGCGATTAATGCGAAAAAAGCTTACAGTGATAATCTTTTAACACCTTGTTTAATTATTGATCAACCATGGGTGTTAAGAGAAATTGTGAAAAAATGCGGAGCTTTTCCAACTCATCCGGGAGCTGAGACAATTATCAAAGATCCCAAAATTAAACATCATCTCGATCAGTATTCTAAAAAGTTGCATCAAATCGAAGACCCTGTTTGGAAAAAAGAATATTGTAAAAACTGCCAGAAGTACAAAAAGTAGTAAATATAATCAACAATAAAATTATAAAAAGAAAGGAGATTAAAATGTTTAGTGGTTCAACGATGGGATTTGTCATTGGAATTGTTCTTGTAGTAGGAATTGGCGGTTACCTTTATTATGCCTATACAAGTCATAAATGGCCATTCTAATTGAATTGTATAATGGCGTTATTCTAAACTTGCCCTTTCATGTCATTGCGAGGAGGTAATCCGACGAAGCAATCTTTTCTAATCAGTGAGATTGCCACGGCCTTTGTCCTCGCAATGACAAAGATTGAAGAAATCTTCGAGATATCTCGGAGGTGTGATATCTATAATCGGATTGATTATGATTAGTATTATTATTCCCACATTAAATGAAAAAAAATATCTGCCTAAGCTTTTGAAATCAATAAAAAAGCAGACATTTTCCGATTATGAAATAATTGTATCTGATGCCAATTCAAAAGATAAAACAAAAGAAATTGCTTTAGAATACGGATGCAAGCTAGTAAAAGGTGGAAGACCGGCAGTTGGACGCAATGCCGGAGCAAAAGTAGCTAATGGAGAATATTTGTTGTTTTTGGATGCCGATGTAATTTTACCGGAAGATTTTCTTAAAAAAGCTATTAAACAATTTGATCGAGAATATCTTGAAATGGCAACGGTTTTACAAAAACCGATTTCTGAAGTTGAAATTGATAAATTAATTTATAAAATCCATAATATTCTTCTTAAATATACAAGCGAAATATATCCCTTGACTGTGGGAGTTTGCATTTTAACTACCCGAAGATTACATAGAAGAT
>DAOVQR010000029.1 GCA_030628575.1 bacterium | reverse complement strand
CAGAAAAGAAAATATTAAGTATTATCAAAGACGAACTAAAAAAAATAAAAGAAAAATATGGAGATAAACGCCGTACTAAAGTTGTTAAACAAGCAATTGGAAAATTTTCCTATAAAGATTTAATACCTAATGAGCAGGTTATTGTATCACTTACTAAAGGTAATTATATTAAACGGGTTCCTGTTTCTACCTATCGTTCACAACATAGAGGTGGAAAGGGTGTATCGGGGATGGCTACCAAAGAGGAAGATTATGTTGAGCATCTGCTAGTTACTTGGACGCATAATGATCTATTATTTTTTACAGACAAAGGTCGCGTATTTAAGTCAAAAGTTTATGACCTGCCGTCATTTTCACGACAAGCAAAGGGTCAGGCCATAGCCAATATTATTCAAATTTCTCCGGAAGAAAAAGTTACAGCGATCATATCGGTTAAGGCAGATATTGAACCAAATGGTTACTTTTTTATGGGTACTAAAAAAGGAAATGTTAAAAAGACATTGATTTCATCCTACAAAAATGTAAGAAAGACAGGCGTAATTGCTATTAAAATAAAACCAGAAGATTCTTTGAAATGGATAAAAGTTACCACTGGTGAAGAAAAAATTGTGATGATTACCAAACAGGGAAAATCAATCTACTTTAATGAAAAAAATGCTCGGCCAATGGGGCGTTCTGCTTCCGGTGTTAGGGGAATTAAATTAAAACCCGAAGATGAAGTAATTTCTATGGATGTAATTAGAGACGAAAATTGTGATATATTTACTATGCTTGAACATGGATTTGGCAAGAGAACGAAAATTACTCGATTTACTCTTCAAAAAAGAGGAGGAATTGGAATTAGAGCTTCAAAAGTTACTAAGAAAACCGGTCCAGTTGTAGAAGCAATGATTATTTATGGAACAGAAGGTGATTTGGTGATTATCTCTCGTAGGGGCCAAGTAATTAGAATTCCTTTAAAATCCGTTAAACGTTTAGGTCGTGATACTCAAGGAGTAACCCTAATGCGTCTTAAAGGTAACGATAAAGTAGCATCTATGACAATTTACAGAAAAAAACCTACAGACGCAAAATCGCAAAATGAAGATAAAACGCAGAAAGAGAATGATCAAAAAAACAAAGAAACAAAGAATCAAGATAATATTAATACTAAAAAAAAAGAACAAAAAATCGCAAAATCGTACAATGAAGATAAAACGCAAAAAAATAGGGAGCACAAAAAAGATTTAACAACTAAAAAAATAGATGCATCAGTTGATAAAATCAGGTTTTACGATAAAGATAAAGTTAATTTATCTAAAGAATATGGAGGAGATGAAGTAAATGGAGGTTCATTTAAAGAGGCTATGTCCGACAAAATGTCGGACCGCCCGGCGCCAAAGGCGCATAGGGAGGGAAAAATGTCCAGTGTTGAAGATTTAAAAATTAGAGCTAAAGAAAAGAAACATCAGCCAAAAATGGAATTCAAACCTTTTGTCAAGGCGCAAATGAAAAAGAAGGATCTCAAAAAAGGAGAGTTTAATATTAAACATTATCAAAACAAAGATAATAAAACCTCAAACCAGAATATTCCCAAAGATGATTCACCTAATTGGTGGGGCAAGAGTATGAAGAAATAAAAAATCATTGCTTCTAACCTAATAATCTGATATAATAATTTCAGATACTCATTTATGTGAGAATTATTGATTATTGTTGTATTGTTAGGATAAATTATGGTTGCTTTTCATAAAAAACGAAAACTTTCAAAAAAAGAATCAAAAGCTTTAAAGAAAAAAGAAGCTCTTGATGTAATTGAGCGAGAAAAATCATCTTCCAATTCAGTGGGGGCTATGGATGGCACAAGCAAGTCGCAAAAAACCAGCACAATCACTTTACCTCGGATTATAACCGTCCGTGATTTGGCGGTTCGTTTTGATATGTCAGTGGTTGATTTAATTGCTGAACTTATGAAAAATGGAATAACGGCTACTATTAACGAATCAATTGATTTTGACAGCGCAGCAATTATTGCCGACGAACTAGGTTACAAAGTCAAATCTCAAACAGAAGAAAGTAGAAAAGTAGAAAAAAAGGATTCTAAAAAAGAAAATCTTAAATCTAAAATCTTAAATCTAAAATCTAGGCCTCCCGTGGTTGTTGTGATGGGGCATGTTGATCATGGCAAGACAACACTTTTGGATTATATCCGTAAGACAAAAGTTGCTGCCGGAGAATCGGGTGGTATCACTCAACATATTGGTGCCTACCAGGTAGAAATCGCAAAACGTAAAACGCAAAGCGTAAAACAAGATAACAAAAATAAAGAAGAAAAATCTAAATCTAAATCTAAATCTAAATCTAAAAAGCTACAAGTTAAAAGCCAACCGCCACATGCCGCCAGCCACGAGCAAATTGTCACTTTCCTCGATACTCCTGGACATGAAGCATTTTCTGCTATGCGGGCGCATGGTGCCAATATAACCGATGTGGCTATTTTAGTAGTTGCCGCAGAAGATGGGGTTAAGCCGCAAACCAAAGAAGCAATTTCTCATGCTAAAGCTGCCAATATTCCAATTATAGTGGCAATTAATAAAATAGATAAATCAGAAGCCAATGTAGAAAAAACCAAACGGGAATTAGGAGATCTGGGACTAGTTTCAGAAGAATGGGGTGGGGATACAGTTATGGTGCCTATTTCTGCCAAAACGGGCAAGGGGGTGGAAAAATTATTGGAAATGCTTGCAGTGGTGGTAGAATTGGAGGAATTAAAAGCCGATCCTCAAATAGCTGCTCAAGGAGTAATTATTGAATCTCATATGCAAAAAGGTTTAGGTTCAGTAGCAACAGTTTTAGTTCAGCAAGGGACAATCAAACAATCAGATGCAATAATAGTGTCTGATACTTTTGGCAAAATAAAAAGAATGGAAGATTACCTTGGCAATATCATTAAAGAGGCAACTCCATCAATGCCGGTTAAAATAACTGGTTTAAAAAATATAGCCATTTTTGGCGAAAGATTGCAAGTTGTAGAAAATGAAAAAGTGGCGCGGGAAAAAGCTCAAGACAATCAAGGGAAAGCCAAACGAACCCATTTGTCTTTAGGTGAAATATCACAAAAAATCAAATCAGGTCAAATAAAAGAGTTTAATATTGTTCTTAAAACTGATACCCAAGGTTCTTTAGAGGCAATCAAAGATGCTTTGTCCAATCTTTCCAATCAGGAAGCAGTGATTAAGGTTATCCATGATGGTATTGGCGATATATCCGAATCTGATATTAATTTAGCAATCAGCTCTAAAGCATTGGTGGTTGGTTTTCACGTTAATGTTTCAGAATCTGCCAGAAGATTGGCCGAAGCTCATAAAATAAAAATTAATCTTTATGATATTATTTATAATTTAATTGATGATTTAACTTCTGGATTATCAGGATTATTGGAACCAGAAATTATTGAAGAATCATTGGGAAAATTAATTGTTTTAAAAATATTTAAAGATAAAAAAGAACATAAAATTATTGGCGGTAAGGTTACATCTGATAAAATGATTAAAGGTGCTAAAGTGAAAATTAAACATGAAAAAAATGTTATTGGCAAAGGAACTATCGATACATTAGAACAGAATAAAAAAGCTATGCCAAGTGTGGATGAAGGTTTTGAGTGTGGACTCGGCATCAAAACTCAAACAAAAATTGAAGAGGGTGATACTATCGAGGCATTTACTACTAAAGAGATTGCGAGGAAGATTGGGTAAAAAAATTGATGGTGAGGAGAAATGAAAAAATGACAATCAAAAAATTTATTGAGAAATTTAATCGAATTAAAAAGATGGAATTTGTCGCATCAACCAGAAATGGTCCTACGGGAATCGGTCATACATTAGAAAATTTATTAGGAATTACAGAGAATAATATCGCATTATCAGATTTAGTTGAAGCAGAATTGAAAGCACATAGATCTAAATCGAAAAACCTTATTACTTTATTTACATTTAATAATAAATGTTGGAAAATGAATCCTTTAGAAGCAGTGAAAAAATATGGCAGTAAGGATAAAAACGGACGAATAGGTCTATACTATACTATGTCTTTAAAACCAAACAGCGTAGGATTATTTTTGTCTATTAACCAAAAAACAATATCAGTTCAACATACATCTGGTGAAACAATCGCTGTCTGGTCCCTTGATAAATTAGCTGAAAGATTTATACAAAAAATTCCTGCTATGACTTTTGTTAGCGCTTTTGTTGAAATAAGAGATAATAAAGAATATTTCCATTTTTATAGAGCACAATTAATGAAAAATACTTCCCCGGAACTATTGGCTAATCAATTTAAAAATGAAAATATCGTAGTAGATCTAAGACTTCATGATAAAGGCACGAGAGCAAGAAATCATGGTACTGGATTTAGAATATATGAAGATAAACTTCCATTATTATTTAAGAACATAAAAGACCTATAATTTTCTCAAAATAACGATACTTTCTTTATTCATTGTATTTTCCATTTTTCCTACAGTATTTGTCGGCGAATTTTTTAATGGCATTCTTTTTCCTGGAATATTACGGACAAAAATATTCTCACAAGTAAAACCTATTTCTTTTCCCAGTTCGGCAACAATAAAATCAGTAGGAATACGAACTTGCTTGACAAGTCTGTTGCCAACAACAAGACAAAAATATTTTTTTGATTTTAATATCCTATACGCTCTTTTTAAACAATCATTCAAACCTATATAAAAACTTAAAACATCTCTGGCGCGGGTTTCGTCTTGTTTTGCAATTTTATTAAGTGCATTATTAAGGTAATTAGAAGAAAGAAGATGGGAAAGTGTTTTGGTTGGTTTACCTCCGAGCAATTTTTTATCTATTCCAGAAGCATCATTTGGATTATCAAAAATATCAATCCATTGCGCAGATAGGCGAGAAAATTGACCATACGCAACAGTTGTCCGACTGTCACCGTAAGGTGGTGAAGTAACAATGCAATCAATAGAATTTTCTTTTATATCATTATCTTTTGACGAATCACCAAAAATAATTTTTACCTGTGAATTTTTTTTTGCATTTTTGTAAAATTTTCCCATACTAGCAATATTCGCTTCTATTTTTTTGCGGAATATACTAAAAACATTGGGGTTATGTTTATCTAATTTTTCTTTTTTAATTCTTACCAATTTAAACTCTCCTGTTTTGGTATTTGACGAATGTCGAACAGTTCCACTAAAGGCAACCATGAAAAAATTGCGTATTGTTTTGTTCTCAATTTCTAGAATCGCTTTTTTAAGTTTTGCGAGTTTCAAAATGACTTTTTCTTTAAACCAAAAATCAAGATTATTGAAATTTGGACTTGCGACATCACAATCTTTTATTTTTTCCAATCTGTTGAGTAAATTAAAATATTCTTTTGTTAATTTTTGAGGATTGATTGGTGTAGTTTTCACTCTTGCTAGAAAAATTGCTAATGGATTTAAATCTATACCATAAGCATTCCTACCCAAAATTTTACTTTCAACAAGAGCTGTGCCGGAACCACAAAAGATGTCACAAATTGTATCACCTTTTTTGCTGTAAGTTTCTAACAATCTACGTGCGACTTGCGGAATAAACATTGCGGGATAATTATGAATACCATGAGTATATGTTTTAGTATTTTTCCCTCGATAATCCCATGAGTAATCTATTCGACGGGTGTATTTTTCATTTAAATGTTTTTTATCTATTGGTGATTCTAAATTCCTGATAATTTTTACCACTATACCTCTAATTTCTACCTCTTTTCGATAAATCGGAAACAAACTTGGATTTGCCGGTTGCAATCTAATTCGATGCTGTTCCCTGTAAAGTTTTTTTAAAGTTGCTTCATTTTCATCAATAATCGCTACAACTGTTTGTCCATCGTCGGCTGTATTTTGTCTTTTAATAACAACAGTATCTCCGTCATAAATTCCTTCGTCTATCATACTATTACCTTGAACATTTAATGCGTAATGCTTATAAGATTTATTAATTTCATTTTTTGGAACAGTAATATATTTATTATCTGTTTCGATTGCTTTTATCGGCATACCAGCCGTAATATTACCGATTATTGAAATATCTATTAAAGTTTCACTGGAACCAATTTTAAGACCTCGTGATTGATTATCAATTTTTTCTATATAACCTTTATCTTTAAGAGAATTAATATGTTCATGAACCGTACTGAAAGAAGATAATCTAAAATGTTTCTTAATTTCTTCAAAGGTAGGTGCGTAATCATACTTTTCAATATATCTCTTAATATAATCAAATATTTGTTTTTGACGTTTTGTTAACATTTTTACCTCCTAATTATATTATATCATAGATTAAAACCGAAAATCTACCGAAGTTATCCACAAGATTTAGCTTATTTGTTAGTTTATCCATGTAAGTTTTGTTGTTTGACAAAAAAAGTGTACTGTTTACATCTAAATTAGATGTATTTTGCCAAAATTAATGAGTGGAAAGCGAGGTTGAAATAATATCTCGTCAATGGGGACTATCTCGTCAATGGGGACGGTTCTCTTTTCCCCGAGAGTTTAGCAATTTTATATAAATAATCTATAATTCGTTTTCTAAACTTCAAATAATTTAAAGATTTATTATAAGGATGCTATTCTAAATTAGAATAATAGGTTTTATAAAGCTCAATTAGAAATAGAAATGATAAATTTCCAGAGTAAAAGAGAACTGTCCCCATTCTCATCCCTTCTCATCTCATTCTCATCTATTTCTAGCAAAATGCTGAACATTTGATAAAAAATAAAAAAAAGTCATTGCGAGCATGAGTCTCACTGGAATTGAAAGTGTGGCAATCTCAATCATAATCTAAAATCTGCAATCTAAAATCTAAAATTTCTTAACTTGTCAAACAGGTTAGATCATGTTACGATTTGGGTGAAGTTATATGAAAGGACAAAAATGGATATCGAAAAAATCAAACTATATCAAAAATCAATTAAAGTTCCGAGTTTAATACTAATAATTGGATTAGCTGTGTTAATAATGGGATTTTATTTTCAAAACACTGTTGCTTTAATAATTTCATCAATAGCTACAATTTGGGCTTTAATATCATTTTCTCAAAAGGTATATTTTAATCCGATACGATCAAAAACATTTAATATTATCACTATAATTCTAATGGATTTAATAATTTTAATGATTGTTTTATGTATACTAAATGAAACATTTAAATTATTTAATTTTTCATTTGAAAACTTTTATTTTTTAATAAGAATGAACCTAATAATAATCGGTTCTTTAGCGATAATTGTAAGTATTACAGATTTTTACAAAATATTAAAAAGGGAAATGCATCCGGTATTTTTTGTTAGCAAAGGATATTCTCCAGAGAAATTAAGAAAATACAATATTGTCTTTTACTTTATAATGATTCCTTTACTTATTTTAATGATTGTTAATTTTGCACTTAATAAATTCTAAATTTTTATCTTGAGTTCATCGAAAAACTACTTATTACTTTTTCCTTGCTAAACAGGTTGGATTTTAATATGATAAAGCTTGTCAATGGGGACGGTTCTCTTTTCCCCGAGAGTTTAGCAATTTTATATAAATAATCTATAATTCGTTTTCTAAACT
>DAOVQR010000139.1 GCA_030628575.1 bacterium | reverse complement strand
GGATTTTTGGGGAAAAGAAAAACGATTTTTTGACTTCTTTTTGGGTAAATTCTAAACTGGTATCAAAAACTAAAATTTCATTGCAAAATTATTTTGGATTTAGTATAACAAAAAATGACAACAACAAGAAGTTGTAATTTAAGGTTTCATCTAGAGTTGTGCATAAACGAAGTACTTCGCAAAATATGCCAATTTGGAGGCATAGACGAAGTAATTCGGTTATTTTAAGTTAGGCGAAATCGCATTTAAGAAATGAGGTTGTCTTATGGAAGCACTAATACAAAATATTCGGGATTGGTTTCTTGCAAAAAAGGAACACTTTGAGGTATTTGCTGAAGCAGACACTCGCCTAGAGGGATGGTTCAAAGCTGAGCTTATGGTTTTGTTTAACAGACTTTTGCAAAGAGAAGCAATTGAGAAGTTTAAAAGAGAAGCAAAAATTGACACTCCTGCGGGCAGAAAGCAAATTGATTTTATCGTTTCATTAAATGGCGAATTGCATCTTTGTGAACTTAAAACACTCTGCATTAGCCAAGCTGCTGGCACACCTAGAAATCTTCACTTTTACTTTAGAGAAAACAATGTAGGGCTAATAAAGGATTTCAGGAAGTTGGAGTCCCTGTCTTATAAAAACAAATGGGTTATAGGCTTCATTTATCCCAACCCCAAACACGGACATTGGGTAAAGGAGATTTCTTTATTGCCCGACGACCTCAAACATTGGAAATGTATTACTGAGCCATCTGACTTTCCAAATTTTTTATTTATTTCAATCTGGAGGTCTTAAAAATGCGACATCCGATAACGCAGCGTATACGCTACGGCTACGCCTTGCCCTTTGGGATGTTTTGCTATCACAAAACGTTGTATATGCTGGGAACGTTATATGAAAAAACGCAATAAACCTTATGCCCGACGTCCTGTCGGGCTAAGAAATCTTATATTGAGGATTATAAATGAGCTACAGTAAAAAATACAATCCATTTAAACCGAACCATCCTATTAATCCAGGAATGTTTTCTGGAAGAGCAAACGAAATTATCAGAATCAATGATACATTATTACAATTGAAAAATGGCAATCCAACAAATCTATTGATTATTGGAGAACGAGGAATAGGGAAGTCATCTCTCTTAATTCTCACCAATTATTTAGCGATTGGTAAAATAGATTGGGAGGAAGACTTAACATTTAATTTTTTATCTTTACAATTTAATTTGGATCCTAAAATTACAATAATTGATTTGATAAAAAAAATTAATAATGGTCTTCAAAGAGAATTAGCTAAAGAGGAAAAGGAAATTGAATTTTTTAAAAATGCATGGAGTTTTATTAAAAAATTGGAGATAGCTGGTTGTAAAATCAATAATGAAACATCTAACTTTTCAGAATCAGAAATCTTTGATAATTTTGTTTATTCATTAGCTGATACTATTAATACTTTTTCTAGCAATAGTATTTTAACCCAAAAAGGATTTAAGACTAAAAAAGATGGCCTTATAATATTATTAGATGAAGTGGATAATGTATCTGAACAATTAAATCTCGGTACTTTTATAAAAAACTTATCAGAAGCATTAATTGTGCAAGGATGTTATAATATCATGTTTGTTTTATCTGGTTTACCTAAAGTACGTGATATTTTACAATCTAGCCATGAATCATCGGTTCGCATTTTTGAAGAGATAACTCTTTATCCTTTAAAATCTGACGATGTAAAGGATATTTATTTAAAAGGTATAAAAGAAGTAAATAAAAATATTTCACCTGAAATTATTAAAATTGAAAAAAATGGTTTAGAAATTATGATTGATGTTTCAGAAGGTTACCCTCATTTTGCACAACAAATTGGTTCTTCAGTATTCAATCTAAATGAAGATTTAATAATTTCTGATCAAACAGTTAAAGAATCAATTTTTGGTACAAATGGTGCTATTGATTTAATCGGCCGTCGATTTTACTCACATTTATATTATAATAAAATAAAAGAGGATTCATATAGAGAAATTTTACAAATAATGGCTGAGAATCCAAATGAATGGATAAGAAAGAAAGAGATTCAATCAAAATATACAAAAAAATCAACTACTCTTACTAATGGCTTAAAGGCATTAAGAGATAGAAATATTATTATTTCACAAGTAGGCAAAAAAGGTGTTTATAAATTACAATGGATTGGTTTTGGAATTTGGATAAAATATTTAAGCGAAAAGGTTAAGAATTACAACTTGTAGTTCGACATCCTGTCTCGCAACTTTTTATTGCGTTGCGTTCCTTTGCGACGTTCCTCGGTCTTCGGCACATTGCCCCGATAGGGCAATATCGACTATGCTAGAATGTTATATGAAATGGGAATTTTTGAAAATTTTGATTTTTTAGATACCAGTTTAGAATTTCTGTATTTCGAATTTTTCTACCCAAATCAACTCGCAAGAATGACCACCATTATCAGTACGACTTAGAGAGCTGAGCCAATGCCAACCATCTTTTGCATCAACCCTTATCAAATTACCACTAAATTCTACTATATCGCCTATACGAGTGCGATTTATCATTGACTTAATTGATTTATTAGCAGGTATGAGATGCATGTTTGCGCTGTGGGTTTCAATTTCTCTCCTGGGAATGGGAAATTTATCTGTCCGCCATCTATACCAACGATTTGATTGCGAGATATCGATAGAATCCAAAACGCGTTCAT
>DAOVQR010000095.1 GCA_030628575.1 bacterium | reverse complement strand
ATCAATTTTTCCCCTGTCACAATTATTATTGGACCTAATGGTATAGGGAAAACTAATCTGATTGAAGCCATTTATCTTATTTCTACTACCAGTTCACACAGAACTAATCATAATATTAATCTCATAAAATACAGTCAAACTTTTTCCAAAGTTATCGCACAATTTACTAAACACGACTTACTCACTAACTTCTCTCACCTCCGAGGAGTCCATTCGGCCACCTCGGAGGTGGTACGTAAGTCGCGTAAAGATGAAATCGAAATGATATTAAACAATAAAGAAGGTAAAGTATATAAAGAGGTTAAGTTGAATGGAATTCCTAAAACTCTTTCGGAAATCGTTGGATTGCAAAAAACAGTATTATTTAGTCCCGAATCGATCAATATTATTTTTGGTTCTCCGGGGCTGCGTCGTAGATTTCTAAACCTAATTTTAGCCCAAATGGATAATCTTTATCTTACCAATTTAATAGAGTTGAAAAAAATACTGAGGCAAAGAAATAAATTATTATCATTAATAAAATTACGAAAAGCAGATAAAAACCAGTTGGATTTTTGGAATATAAAACTTATCGACATTAACGCATATTTGACAGAAAAAAGAGAAACTTTGATTGATTTATTGAATAAATATACTAATAGATTCTATGATGAAATTAGTGGAGAGAAAAATAAATTAAATATTTACTATAAAATCAGTTTGGATAGAAAAAGAGCTGAGGAAAAGTTAAATGCTGGTTTAGAACGAGAAATAATAAACGAAAAAACCTTATATGGACCCCATAGAGATGAGATTGAGTTTTTCCTAAGTGATCATAATGTTTTGGATTTTTCTTCACGAGGAGAAGCTAGAACGTTAATTTTAGCATTAAAATTATCTGAGATAGAATACATTAAAAAGAACTCTGGCCAAAAACCAATATTTTTACTCGATGATGTATTTTCCGAGTTAGATAAAGATCGGTCAAAACATCTCATTGATATGATAAAAGATCAGCAGACCATTATTACAACAACTAACTTGGGGCAGATTGATGAAAATAAGCTTAGGGATTGTCAAGTTATTGATCTTGAAAAAGAACAAACGACAAAAAGTGTAAAATGTAAAACAATTTTAAATTACCAATTTTAAATTTTAAATCAAATTCAAATTTTTAAATTTCTAAATTTTAAAATTGAATCATTAAAAATTGAATAAAAATTAAAAATTTATAATTTTGGAATTTATATTATCATGATTGAAAGAATTAATAAAACAATTAAAAAAAGATTAAATAAATATAATCTAACCCAAAGCGTTCAAGCAGCATTTATTTGCAATCAAGCTGACATTATTGGTAAAAGTTATCAATTTAAAAGTGTTAGTTATAAAAATGGATTACTGACTATTTCAGTGGAAAATAATATGATTGCTCAAGAAGCGCGGTTTAAGGAAAAAGAAATTATTAAACAAATCAATGAAAAAGTAAAAAATTTAAAAATCAGAAAATTTATTTACCGAGTTGATAACAATGATTTTATTATTTGATGACTACCATGTTAGGATCGATCTGTAATATATTTTTAAGTTTTAATTCCACATTGGTTACTACAGATACAAATTGGTTTTCTTGATTTTCTAAAGCAATCCTTTGTTTTGAAAATATTGCGATTTGTCGTTGCACTCTTTTTATTTGTTCCGCAGGACTTTCAACTATCACTGGTTTTTGTTCATTATCTGTCCCAATTTTCCATTGCATAGCAAAACCCGTGCTAAAATGGTCTCCTCCTGCCTTTATCATAACAAATGCTTTACCGTTCGGACTTATTTTACCGCTAGCAGATATAATTCCTCGCAGATAAGTAGTATTACCTGTTTTATCTAATAGTAATCTAAACCCTCCTTTCCAGTTTTTTTCTGCTTTTATACTTACATATATATTTTTTCTACTATAATTGTAATATTTAGAAAATCTCTTGATTAAATCTTGACTAGTAAGAGTTTTTTTATCAATTTCCTGAAAAGTACAAATTATTTGATTAGTATTTGGGACTACAAAATGAAGTTTGTGTAAATTTTCTATTTTTATTCCCGAATTTAAGAATTGCTGCTTGGTTTTCTTAACAACATTTGTTAATAAATTTAATAATTGGTTTCCTTTTTCTTCTGATAATTTTGTTTTGATGGTAATCCTTTTTTTCAATGTTTGATTATTGGCTTGGGCTTTTTCAATTTCTTGTGGAGTAAATACGGTTTCTGTATTATCCATAGTACAACATTCATTCTCTATGGCTAGAGCTTTTCTGAAAAAAGAATTGGAAGTGGTATATTGCATATCAGAAATACAAATTTCAGTTTCTGACGTTTCTATGTCGATATTTTCAGAAATATTGATAGTTTTTTGGTTTGAGACAGGAGTAGGGCTAGTAGTTGGTGTTGGGGAAGATGTGGGTGTGGTAATTCCGTCAATGGTAACTTCTGTTTTGATTGATTGATAGATTAAAGTGGTTAAAAGCAGAATCAGCAGTCCCAAAACAGCGCCGATAATTCTTTCTTTGGCTTGATTTATTTTTTCAATATCACCTGCTGAAGTGGCATAAGCATAACCACCTACTATTATCATAATAATGGCAATTAATATTCCTACAGCTATTGCCCAATTGTAAAAATGTTTTATATATTTCGGTAATGTTTTGGCATCACCAAAAAACATACTCGTATAATTCCCCCACGTACCACCATGAAGATTCCAGAAACCGTACCCGGTATCAATTTCACCTTGATTTACTGGAAATGGTGTGCCTGCATTAGACCAAACCTCTACGTTTCCATACTGATCAACCCTGACTTTAGGGTCAGGGCCTTTAATTTTTGTATTTTCAAATACATGGCCGCCAGCAACTACCCACGCCCTTCCATCTGGTTTATTTTTAATTCTAGTGATTAATTCTGTTATTCCAGCACTTTTATCTGTTCCAAGCGTATTATCAATTTCTCCATTTCCTTCAAACTTTCTTATTTGGATATTGTAATTTGCCCTCCACCAGTAATTATCTTTATAATAATATCCATAATTACCAACATAACCTCCATATCCTGGTTCCTCTAATACATACGCAGATACCTCTTTATTTCCTTCTATTGGTTGCCAAGTGTAATTAACAGCATCTTCTATTGTTTCTGCCAATTCTGCCGATTCTTCTAAAGCTGCTTGGGCGGGATTTCCAACCGATTCGGATTCTGCTGATCCTGAAGGATCAGCGCTTATTGTATTATTAGCAATTAAATAGGCGCCAATGCCGAGTGAAATAAAAACTATTATACCAATTACTAAAATAAATTTGTCAGATTTCATAATTTCTTTCTAGTCATTGTGATCCTAGAATCACAATGCTTGTTTATTTTGTGTTAATTTAGTGTGATTTTAAAATGTGTAAATTTGTGTTTGTTAATAACTAACATATACAAATGGATACATTCTATTTGACCAGACGGCGCGTAAAGAACCATCATCAACCTTTTCCTTGTTAGTTTTTATTACTTTGCCGGAAGGATCTGTATCTCCATATAATCTATCAATTTTTCCTTGAAACGGGGCATAATTTTCTTTTAGAGGTACTTTAATTTGGCTGGGTAGCATATCAATTTGATTCAACTTGTTTGGTTCTTGAACTCTTAAAAATTCACCCAAAAGCTGGGTAACTTTAAATTTGGCAGCTGCCTTTAATTTCTCTTTCATTTTATTTTTTGAATCAAGCTTGAATTCACCCTTACCATGACATTCAATAGTTGCTCCTTTGGGGCAGATATTAGGAACACAGCCAACATTATCTCCTACTTTTTCTTTCCATTTTTCCAAACCCTT
>DAOVQR010000012.1 GCA_030628575.1 bacterium | reverse complement strand
TCCCAATGTCTAATTTCTAAATGTCTAAATTGAATTTATTTAGTCATTGGATCATTAATTATTCATCAGGTTAATTTTAAAAGGATTTTGTGTTTTGAATTTCGGATTTAATTTATGTTTAATTTATGTACAAATTACATCAAGTTTATTCTTTGAAATTGCCTTTTTTATTTCCATGGCAATCCTTTCCCCATAACTAAGTGATTCGCCATACAGATATCCAGAATATGGTGTAAATCTTGTTCCGGGACTGCCGGGAATTCTCATTGATACATCAAATATAACAATTTCTTCTTTATTTGCAAAGGGAGCAATTGAACCCTGTAGGGCAAAAGGACCAATAATTCCCGGTGAATGTTCTTTTTTGCAAGTTTTGACAAATTTTTCCCCGATAAAAAATGCTTTTTCCAGGATTGATTCTTTGGTAGTACAAGCCAGAGGGCCAGTTTCGATAATTTTTAATTGGAGATGTTTTAAAACTTCTAGCTGTTGATCAGCTGGTAATCTGATTATACCATCAAGATTAGTTTGTCTTCTAGTATCAATTCCCATCAATTCAAGTTCTTGAGTTATCGGGCTGTAAAAATAATTGAAATTTGTTTGAGCGCCGACTATGTATTCTTCAATAACTGCTTTGTTTAAAACTTCTTGTTTGATTATTTTTTTCTCTAATAATTCTTTTGATTTTTGTTGATATTCTTGGAAATTATTGCATAAAAAGAAAGCGCGTTCGTAACTGCGTCTGGCTTCTGCAACTTTAACAATCACCAATCTATCGATTTTTTTAGGACTGGCAAATATTTTTGGCATTCTGATTCTTGCCTGTTTTAATAAATAATATTGATTTTTAGATATATCTCTTTCTTCAAGTTTTAACATTGTTCTCGTGCCAAAAATCGGAACTAAAAATTTATTTTCAATCTCATTAAAATCACAATAAACCCAGAAATACCTGTTGTGAATAAATATGGTATTTAGTTTTCTTAATTTTTTTTGCACTTTTTCTTTAACAATATCAGCGAATTTATTGACTAAGATGACTTTATCAATAATACCTTTATTATTTCTTGTTTTGTAATATCTAGCATAAGTTAACTCTCTACCTTTTTGACAAACTGCCACTGTTTTAAATCCCATTTTTTTTGCTCCCCGACAGACATCAAGAGCAGAATGGCCACCCAAAACACCAATGGTGATTTGGCTCTTATCGTATTTATTTAATATATTGTTGATTTTTTGTTGTGTAATCATGATTGATATGTAGTATGTAGCATGTATTATGTATCATGCATTTTGTATTATGCATACTACTTCATACATACTACTTAATACAATATTTTTTCTAGCTTGTTTTGTTCTATCGCTTGCTTGATATCTCTAGCAATTCTTCTTCCAGTGGACATTGGTTCATTATATTTTATCCAAGTATAAGGTGAGCCATTAATATAAGGATTAGTTCCGGCAACTATCCTGGCCGAAATCTCAAAGGTATAGAATTTTGATTCTGAAGTTAAAATGGTTTCTAAACAAAAAGGACCAAATAAACCCGGCGGAGCTATTTTTTGGCTTGCTTTAACAACATTTTGTCCCATCTCAAGAATTTTTGGTAATAATGATTCCCTCACTACCATGGGGAAGTTGCCGATAACTACATAACTAGGATCAATCATTTTTTTTGGTAGATCAAGTTGATCATAACTGTTAATTCTGCCGAGGGAATCAACATTAGTTTCGTAACGTTTATCAAAACCCATAATTTCTACTTGGTTGGTGATTGGCGAATAGAAGTAGTGAATATAGATGGGAACCCCAATAATATATTCTTGAATAAAGTAATTTTGTTTGGGCTGGCTTTTAGTTTTTTTAATAAAATCATCTTTGTCTTTTGCTAAAAAATATCCCTTGCCTCCATCTGCTCCGTGCAGTTTTACAATAACTAGTCTATCAATTTTTTCTGCCTTGGTGAATATTTTTGGTAAATTTAGCTTAGATTTTGCCAGCCATTTTTTTTCTTTGTTTCTGTCTGATTCCCAGTGGAGGATCTTTTTGTTTCCATAATATGGGATTTTGAGTTTTTCAATTGTTTTAAGACCAAGGTAGGCAATAAAAGAAGCGTGTGGGATTATTATTGCTTTTTCCTTTTTCAATTTATTTTGAATTTTAGGAAATTCCTTATAGTCATTTATTATTATAATCTCATCTGCCACATCGAATAATTTATATAGTTTTTCTCTGTTTTTTATACATATTACGATCGTAGAAAAACCCTCATCTTTTGCTCCTTTAAGAATTTGTAGGGCAGAATGAGAACCAATTGTAGCGATTTTATGATTGAACATATCTACCTTTTCTTAGAGTATATCTTTTGGTTTATATTTTATTTGTTCAGAATATTTATCAAGTAATTTTTTTGCCTTTTTTGTAATTGATGCTATCTGTTTTTTTGCATTTCCAATAAAATGATATTTATTGGAAATAATATTATCAATTCTTTTTTTCGTTATTCCTGCTCGGACAAATTTAGGATCGTTTGTCAATAATTCGCTCAGCTTATTCTCTTTATAATTTTTCTGTCTCATTCTTAATGCTTCACCAATTGCATATTTTTTGATTATTTTGTGGGAGGTTTCTCTTCCTAACCCTGATTTAATAGCTATCATTAAAATTTCTGTTGTAGCCAAAAATGGCAAATATCTATTTATTTCTTTATTAATAATCGCGTCATATGTTCCCATATTATTTAGAACAGTTAAACTGGTTTCACATAAACCATCAGAAGCATAGAATGAATCAGGAATTATTACCCTTCGGACAACCGAACAGGAGATATCCCCTTCTTCCCATTGGTCTCCTAATAATCTTGAAGCTCCATCAGCATACATTTTAAGCAGTTCGCCGAAGCCGCAGATTCTTTCTGAGCTTCTAGTGTTCATTTTATGAGGCATGGCACTGGAACCTACCTGACCTTTTTTAAATCCTTCTGTAACTAATTCATAACCAGCCATTAATCTCATTCCTTTGGCAAAATTTTCACAAGCAGAAGACAGCAACAAGAGATTTGATATAAGTTTAAAATCCAACGATCTAGGATAAATTTGTCCCGGAGAACTCAATATTTTTGTAAAGCCAAGTTCGTTTGCTACTTTATTTTCTAATGTTTTTACCTTTTCTCTACTACCTAGGAGTGTAAGCATATCAAATTGGGTTCCAATTGGGCCCTTAATTCCTCGTAGAGGATAATTCTCAATAAACTTTTCAAATTTCTCCAAATGAAATAGTAGTTCTTCTGCCCACATTGCCATTCGTCTTCCCAAAAGAGTTGCTTGGGCTGGTTGGTGATGAGTTCGCGCAGTCAGAACAATATCTTTATATTTATTTGATTTATCAAGCATATGCTTTAATATTGAAAGATATTTTCCAAATATTATTTTAGCAGCTAACATAATCTGCATTTGCTCGACATTATCAGTTAAATCTCTGCTGGTCATTCCTTTATGGATATTTTCTTCTGCATTGGCAACTTCAACAAATGCTTCGATTTTTGCCTTAACATCATGCTTTGTTTTTTGTTCGATTTCGTTTATACGTTTTAAATTAATATTATCTTTAGCTGATTCATATTTTTTAATGCTTTTAGATGAGATATCAAGCCCCAGCTTTTTTTGGGCTTTCATCAAGGCAATCCACAATTTTCTTTCCAAAAGAATTTTTCCTTTTTCGGAAAATATTTTGTTTATTTCTTTAGTTGCATATCTTTTTGATAAAATGTTATTATTTGTCATTAATTAATCCTGAATCAAAAAATGATAATTTATTTAAATATTATTTGTTTCCTTTTATTAAATATTCCTTGGCTTGTTATGATGATTTTCTTGTCTTTTACAATTTCACCAGCAATTTTTGCCAAAATTCCAATTTTTTTTGCTTGTTTAACAACTTTTTCTGGCTCCGGAGTAATTATTGCCATTCCTTGACCCATATTCCAAGTTTTATATGCTTCTCTGTCTTTAATTTTACCAAGTTTTTGACAATATTGCATCACCTTACAAGGTTCGAATAGATTATCAAGTTTTGCGCCATATCCACAAGGTTTTAATATTCGTGATAGTTTTTCCGGCAATCCACCACCAGTAATATGAGTAACTCCGTGAATTTTACAAGTCCCTTTTGTCTGAAATCCACCATGTATATTTACCATTGCTTGAGAATATATTTTAGATGGTGTTAGAACTAAATTTCCTAATTTTTTACCTCTATATTTTTTATTATGCCAATTGTCTCCAAAATTTTTCTTAAAAATTTTCCTGACCAAAGATAAGCCATTTGATCTAAATCCTTTTTCTTCAAAAACAACAACTGAATCGTCTAATTTAATTTCACGTCCGGTAAAAATTTTGTTTTTTTTGGCAAACCAAATAAGTCCAGCGGACCAATTATATTTAAACTTTCCATATCCGCCAACAAGATTACCAAGTTCGGCGATTTCACCATTTATTATTGCCACATTTGCGGCTTTTGCTGCTTTGATATATCCTTCAGCCAATTGTTTTATAGCTTCGATGTTTGATTTTTTGTCTTTGCTTAACGAGTTAACGTCTAAAACGGTTCCAATAAGTATCGGTTCTCCTCCGCGCACCACAGCATCATCACAAACCATGGCAAATAAATCAAAGGCAATGGTTCGATAATTATTCATTCTTTGGGCAATTTCCACTTTTGTACCTACTCCATCAAATCCCATAGACATTACACTGTCTTTAGGTAGATTACTAATATCAACCACTCTTAATCCACTAAAATCATCAAAGGGAACAATTAGCTCACCAATATCACCCTTTCTATTTTTAAAAGTTTGTTTGGCTGCTTGGTACAAAACTTTTGATGCATCATCGCCAAGTTTTATATTTACACCTGATTTTTTATAATCCATAATTTATATCCGATCACTCTAATTAAATTTTTAATTAATTTTAAAATTGTTTATCAGCTTCTTCTAATTTCTTAATTTTATCTTTTTTCTTTTTATTTATTATCTCTTTAATTTCTGGATTATTGTGTCCTAGTATTTTGGCAGTATGTTTAGCTACGTTTTGAGGACGAAGTATTAATGAATTGGAACTGATGGGTGGATTATTAATGCATGATTGATATTTTTCTGCATTTGGTGGACAACTAATTACTGGATGCACACTATGATATGATACAACACCTGAGAGAGCATCAGTGCCTCCCGCAACTGAAATAAATACAATCGGTTCAATTGATTGATTATATTTATTTACTATCTCTTCACATTTAGCTGGTTGTTTGTGAGCAGAACAAATTCTTATAATTGAAGCAATATCATATTTATCAAGTTCAATTTGGATCTTTTTGATATGCGGTAAATCAGAATCTGAGCCGGCAATGATAATTGCCACACCACCTTTGATATAGTTTTCTTGTTTTAGTTTATCTAATAATTCTTGTCTGATATTTGTTTGAGGAAAATTAAGCTTATTGCCGGTTAATTTTTCATACAGTGTTATATAACGATAAGATACCTCAATAACATCTTCATTGGTGAGATTTGGAATATCACCAATACTGTCATGGTCAAATCCTTTTTTAATCAACGCATCTCTCACAAATTGTTTGGAAAGTTCTTTGATTTTTAATTTTGCTTTTTGTTTTATCAATTCCGAAACATTTTTGTATTTGCCTGATGCCATTTCCTTTTCTATCTTGATGAATTTTTCGTATTCATCTTTACTGCAATATCTTGATGAATCAGGAGTATTGGCTTCATCAATTAAGAATATTTTTCCATGTGAGTCCAGTCCGAATTCATATTTTGTATCAATAAAAATAAATCTTTTATTCTTTGCTAATTTAGATGCCCTATTGAATAATTTAATTGATATATTTTTTAATTTAGAAGATAATTTTCTGCCGATTCTTTTTGCCATATATTCAAAACTAACGTTGATGTCATGATTTCCTTGTTCTGCTTTAGTTGCCGGCGTAAATAATGGTTCTGGCAGTTTTTGATATTTCAATAATTTATTTGATAATTTAATTCCGCAAAATTCACGCTTTCCATTTTCATAATCCTTTGCCATACTACCCCATACATAACCACGAACTACAAATTCAAAAGGAATTTTTTTCATTCTTTTTTGTATTATTACATTATCATGCGGGCTTTCTATCATGGCATTATCAACAATATCTTTTGTATTGGCAAAAGCCCACTTACTAAATAAATTCAAAACTTTTCCTTTAAACGGGATACATCTTGATAAAATATGATCAAAAGATGAAACTCTATCTGTTGCAATCATTATTATTGGACTACCTATTTTGTCTGATTTGAAATGAATTTCACGAACTTTTCCTGATTTATGCCTACCTAGCTCTGGAATATAACCTTCGTCAATTGTATTTGATAGATTTTTTTTAATAATTTTTCTGTAATCTTGTATGATGTCCATAGTTATTCCTTTCTAATTTTTAAAATATTCAACCGCATTTTTAAAAATTTTAAGGTTAGAGTTAATAAATTTCGGTAATTTTTCGCCTTTATTTTTGGCAATTTCTTTTTTTAGATGAAATTCTGGATCATTGATTAAATATATTGCTCTTTCAGGATGAGGCATCATCCCCATTAATCTTCCCGATTTGTCACAAATTCCCGCAATATCTTCTAGGGCCCCATTTGGGTTAAAAGGATAGAAACCTTTTGCTTTTTGGCCTTTTGCATTACAATATCTAAAAACTATTTGATTATTATGTTTTAATTTTTTTAATATTTTTTGATCACAATAAAATCTTCCTTCACCATGAGCAACAGGAATGTGGATCATATCAATATCTTTGGTAAATATACATTTTGAAGGATTAGTTTTAATATATATCCATCGACATTCATATCTATTGTTGGTATTTGGCAGTAAGGCATACTTTCGTTGTCCGTAGAACGTATGTGGTAGAGTAAATAATCCTAAATGTACCATTACTTGGAAACCATTACAGATACCCAATATCAATTTGCGAGAATTAATAAATTCAATCAGATCTAGCCATAAATTATTTTTTAATTTATTGGCAAAGGCATTTCCTGAGCCGGTATCATCCCCGTAAGAAAATCCGCCGGGAAACATTATAATTTGGAAATCTGAAAGTTTGACTTTTTTGGATATTAAATCGTTGATATGGACAATCTGACTTTTAGCATCAACCAACTCAAAAGCATGGGCACTTTCAGCTTCGCAGTTTATTCCGTAACCTGACATAATTAATACTTTTGGTTTCATTTAGCTCCTAATGGCTAATTATAATTAATAACAAATATCTAATAATTTTTAAATCTTTTTTTATATATTGTTTCTAAATTATTGATATTATTTTTAATTATTGTCCCGGCGGACTTTGTCCTGTCGAGGATCCTCGATTGGTTCGTCTTTGGCGAAACCATCGGGATTTTGTTGTTTTTTGTGACAACAAAATCAGTTTTATTTAATACGCGGCCGATTTTTGTATAAACAAAACCTTGCATTTGTTTTTCAAACTTCTTTTTATTTCTCGCATTAATAGTGACGATAAATCGGCTTTGGGTTTCCGAATAGAATATTTTTTCCACTGATAAATTATCATTTGGTATTTTATTGATATCAATTTTGGCTCCGAGTCGGCCAGCAATTGCCATTTTTACCAGACCAACCAGCAATCCACCTCTACTTACTGACATGCAGGCACTCAGTAGTTCTTTTATGTGTAACTTATACATTTTTTCATATAATTTTCTTGCTTCTCGCGCGTTAACTTTTGGTGCATTGCCGCCAATTTTTCCAAATGTATTATAAAATTCTGAACCACCACATTCATCTTTGGTATTGCCAATAATGTATATTAAATCACCCGAATTCTTAAAATCCACAGTGGTTGTATGATAAATGTCATTTATTACCCCAATCGATGAAATCAAAAGCGTAGGAAGCACAGAAATTTTTAAAGGATTATTTTTCTCATCAAATCCTTTAAAATCATTGAACATGCTGTCTTTGCCAGAAATAAAAGGAGTTTTGTATTCTACGGCATAATCGTAGCATGCCTTAGTGGCATCTTTTAATTGCACCAATCTTTCAGGTTCACCCGAACTGCACCAGCAGAAATTGTCAAGTAATGCTAAGTGATCAATATTACCACCCACTGCCACACAGTTTCTAATGGCAGTATCAATTGTGCAGGCAGCCATATCATAAGTACTGATTTCACTCAATCTAGGATATAAACTTTGTGATAAAACAACACCTTTATCACTATTAAATAGAGGTTTAATTACAGTGGCTTGATTATTGACTCTTCCTTTGCCTTGCAGAGGTTTGATTATAGAACTATTTTGTACTTCATGATCGTATTGTTGAGAAATAAATTCGAAACTTGAATTATTAAGAGAACCTAAAATTTTTTCCAATAATTTATTTTGATTTTTAACTTTTATTTCTGATTCTTTTTTATTATAAAGATATGGTTTTGTTTTTAAATATCTTTTTGGTAAACCATTATGCAAAAATTTCATATCAAGATTAAGAATTTTTTTGCCTTTAAATTTTACAATTGCTTTTTTGCTTTTATTAAACTTTCCAATATTTGTTGATTCTACTCCTCGGCTTTTCATCAATTGATTAAATTCAGCTAATTTATTATCAGGTACTGCCAAAGTCATTCTTTCTTGAGATTCTGAAATCCAAATTTCCCATGGCTGTAAGCCAGGATATTTTAAAGGTACTTTTTCCAAATCAACAATAAAGCCGCCGCATTCTTGAGCCATTTCCGCCACTGAACAAGATAATCCACCAGCGCCATTGTCGGTAATGCTGTTATATAAATTTCTATCGCGCGCTTCTTTAATTACAGCATCAGATAATTTTTTTTGAGTGATGGGATCACCAATTTGCACAGCTGTTGCCGGACTGCCTTGGGTAAGTGCTTCGGAGGAAAATGTAGCTCCATGAATTCCATCTTTACCAACACGGCCACCAATTATGACAATATTATCACCCAATTTTGCTTTCTTTTTGTGGCTCAACCTACCGGATTTTAATCTACGAGGAATTAGACCAATAGTGCCGACAAAAACCAATGGTTTGCCTTTATAGCAATCATCAAAATAAACAAATCCTTGCGGTGTGGGGATACCCGAACAATTGCCACCCACATTCACTCCCTCTATGATTCCCTCTAGGATTTTTCTTGGTGATAGGGCAGGATTAGTTTTATTCTTGCCACGATACATTACGGATTTATCTTCAGGTTTGCCAATACAGAATCCATAGCGATTGGCAATTGGTTTGGCTCCTAAACCAAAGCCAATGGTATCGCGATTAACCCCAACGATGCCGGTTATGGCGCCGCCAAAAGGATCAAGAGCTGAAGGACTGTTATGAGTTTCCACTTTATCTGTAATCATATAATCTTTATCAAAAACAATTCCTCCAGAATTATCCTTAAATACTGAAATACAGAAATCCTTTTTGCCTAATTTTTGCCTAATTTTATTGGTGGCTTTTTTAATGTAAGTTTTGTAGATTCCCTCTTTTATATCATCGAGCTGAGCAGCAAAATAAGTATGTTTGCAATGCTCAGACCAAGTTTGGGCAATTGATTCCAATTCAATATCTGTTGGTTTCCTTTTCTTTTTATTAAAATATTTTTTAATTGCCTCTAAATAATCAAAATCTAAAGCTAACGGTCCGCGTCTGATTTTGGTATCAGGATCTAAAATTCCCTTTTTCCCCAAAATTTTTAAATCATCATTATTTATATTTAGATTAATTTCCATTGCTTTAGGTGGATTTTTAAGATGAACTTCCGGAACAATATAATCCATGCCTTTGTTTTTTTTATATTCTTTGTAATTTTTAATATGATACCGCATGATTAGATCATTGATTAACTCTTGGGCAATTTTTTCAATATCTTTTCTTTTTAAATTTTTAGAAGTAATAAATAATACTTTTGAAGTGAATACTTTAACATTAGAATCCTCAACCTCGTAGGTTGAAGTTGGCAACATTAATAGATCATTAATAATTTCTGTGGTGGTGTTGGCAACATTGTCAGTGACACCGGGTAAAAAACCAAGTTCCAAAACCCAGTTGAATTTTTCTTTAAAGGGTTGATTGATTCTTACTTTTTGGACAATTTTATTGTGTAATACATCAGCAACTTTTTTTATTTGTTTATCAGAGAAATTATATTTGATAGTATAAATATTACTAATTCTGAGTTTTACATTAAAACCTAATCCTTTAATTTTTTTCTCCAGTATTTTTGCCTCAGAACTTTTTTCTTTTGAATCTATGGAAGTTCTAAATATTTTTTGTTTATTCTTTGACATCTATCTCCTGTGATAAACTAACCTTTATTCTTACTTTTAATTTATCAAAGATATTATTTATTTACAAGAGTAAAAAAACACCGGGATTTAGAACAAACCCCGGCCAAT
>DAOVQR010000133.1 GCA_030628575.1 bacterium | reverse complement strand
CTGTACTTTCGTCGGTCCTCCAAATAATTTTATAAGTATGATAAGATATAAAAGTTGAAACTGCTAAATCAAAAGTTTTTGTGCTTACACCTGCTTTTTTTGTAACAAATTTTAGTTTGTTATCAGTGGCCTGTCCATATATATCGCCTGCCATATTATCTGAGTTATCAGAAGTTCTTAATGAGCAAAAATGATGATTGGAAGCTTGAGCTCTGCTCCCCTTTGCTCTCACGTAAATTGTGGATCCTTGTGAAATAGCTGTTAATCCATCAATTATACCCCTTGTTCCTCCTGTCCCTGTAAGCTTAAGCTCACTATTTGCAACGGAAACATCTCCTTGCCGTATAATCCACTTATTTGTATCTAATGTAATTCCGGGAAAATCATCAAAAAACTCAAAGGTATTATCCCCATCGCTGCCGCTGGAAACATCTGCGTTGCTATAATAAATATATATGGTGTGATTGGAACCAGCGGTAATTGTTGGCACCTTGACCCAAACCTTAGCAGTTTGACCTGCCTGATCCCAAGATTCTGTCCAATAATTAAGTGGGGTTGAATCATTAGAATCAAAAAATCTAATATCATCTCCATCGGATTGAGTTTTGGAAAAATCAAAATTACCGCTATCTAAATCAATTGCTACTTGATAATTTGTTAATTCGCCTCCAGCTGTATTATCAATGGTAATTGCTCGTCTATGAGAAAAAGTGGCTTGCGAAAGAGTCACACTATCACTAGCCACTGTAACATCTGATTTAACACCGTTATTAAAATCCGCATCAGTACTCTGCGACCAGGTACTAACAGCTTGAACCGCGCTTTTGTAAGGAGTAAGTAATAAACCTGATATCAGTAAAATAATCAAAAATGTATATAAAATACTAATTCCAATATGAATTTTTCCCGCATTAGGATTTAAATGCCAATTATAATATCTACGAGATTTGAGTCGGCAAAATTCATGTAAAGGAAACATAAAGCCAAAAACAGTTTTAGTGCTTTTTTGGATTGCTTCAATTTTTTTATCTATTTTTTTTATAACTTCTTGCTTCATAAATTCAGCATATCCTTGATCGTATTAATTATTTGTTGCGGTTTAATATTGGCTTTAATAAAATAATGGTTAACATTAAGATCATCAGTGCATCGTTTAGAAACAGAATTTTCATTGATTGCCGAAAGAACAACAATTGGAAGATTTTTTGATTGACCTTTATGTTTTAAATATTTAAGCAGATCGATCCCGGTCATTTTGGGTAAACTTAAATCCAGAAGAATCAAATCTGGTGATTCTCCTTCTATTTTTTCCCAGCCCTCTTTACCATCAGAGGCCTCAATTACAGAAAAATCATCCAATTCAAATCGTTTGCGATATAAATCGCGCAAGTGCAAATCATCTTCCACCAAAAGAATTTTTCTTTGTTTATGAGTTTGTTTTTTCATAAATAATCTAAACCAAAAAAATTGGTTCAAAAACCAATTCAAAATCTAAAAATCATTTGTTTTTAACCCATCTACATAAAAACAAATATAAACTTGTCATTTCCCTCCTTATCGAGTTGTGATTAACAACCCGATAAGCCCCGCGTAGCCTTGTGCGAAGTGGGGCAATTATCAATTGTATCTCGTATCATTAATATTATACCACAATTCTAAATAAACAAAAAATCTGTAAGTATTATTTACTAATTGCGTCAACTGGACATTGATCAATTGAATCTTTGATACAAGCTTCATTTTTTTGGAGATCAGCTTTTTCTTTAAGTTTTGATTTACCATCTTTATCAAGTTCAAATACTTCAGGACAAACACTAACACAGGTCCCGCAACCAATACATAAATTTTTATCAACCTTAACCATGTTAACCATGATGCTCCTTCCAGTCGCAGCATGATGCTAATCTACAAATGTATGCGAATGACATGAATAAAACATTTATATTATTTCTTTACTATTATAGCTAATTTTGATAATATATCAATGTTTTTGGCCTCGTCGTCTAGTGGCCCAGGACATCAGCTTCTCAAGCTGGAAACACGGGTTCGATTCCCGTCGAGGCTGCCAAATAAGTTTAATATATAACGAAGGACTGCCAAATGGCAGTCCTTCGTTTTTATCCTTGTTCAACCCTTATTTTAAGGTTGAATCAAGGATGTCAATTGAAGTTGGACGTTTCATATCCCTCCTTCTTTTAACTTCTTTTACCTACGAGGAATCCATTCGGCTACCTCGTAAGTGTTACTTATTACTTATTACTTGTTACTTGTTACTTGTCGCTTGTTACTTGTTACTTGTCGCTTGTTACTTGTTACTTGTCGCTTGTTACTTGTTACTAATCATTTATGAATAAATACCAGTGTGCCAGTCGGTGACCAATTATAAACATTGGCTGCCGCTCCAACCCCTAATCGAATACAACCATGAGATACAGGCGTGCCTAAATGAGATTCACCTTCTTTGGCGCCGCCCGGCCATTCAGGAAGTTCATGAATTCCATAATCGCCGCCAATACTCATCCAATACGGCATATATAATCCATATTTGTTAGACCAAGCGCGAAGAGTTTTACCGTTGACAGATCGAGTCCCAATTGGTGTTGGCATACTCCATTTACCAGTTGATACTCTGAATGCGCCTTGTTGATCTTCACCCACAAATAAATAAAGCATTTGTGTAGATAAATTGATTTCAATATACTTACCTTCGGCAAGTCCAGGAGTCCCACCACTAGATGCAACTTCCTTTGGTTGAATTTCTTTTTCACCGTGTTTT
>DAOVQR010000011.1 GCA_030628575.1 bacterium | reverse complement strand
GTGAAGATAATGATTATGGCAAGCGGGCAAAGAAAATTGCCAGTTATGGAACAATTACAGATACTTGTATTAAGATAAGCGTTAGACGTTTCAATAAAGAAGGAAGAATTAAACTTGCGCAAAAATATATTCGTCATGGTGTTTTTGAACAACTAGCAAAATTTGGTATAAATAAACAAATTAAATATGAATTTGGAGATTTTCAAGATGTTAAGTCATTTTCAAAATTAGAATCACAATTAGAAAAAATATTACGGTTTTTAAATAAAATTTTTAAATCAAAAAAAGATAAAAATGTCGATTATAAAAGTTAAAAATTTAACAAAGAAATTTGATAAAAAGATTGCAGTTGACAATCTTTCTTTTGAAGTTGAAGAAAACCAAATTTTTGGTCTTCTTGGAACAAATGGAGCAGGTAAATCAACAATAATAAATATTCTTACTGGTTTATTGCTTCCTGATTCAGGTAAAATAAAAATTTTAGATTATGATATTAAAAGTATCGAAAAAATAAGAAAAAATATTGCTTTAGTCCCACAGTCAATTTCTCTATATGAGGATTTGACCATATATGAAAATATTGAGTTTTTTGCAGGAATGTATATTACAGATAATAAAAAATTAAATGAATCTATTGAAAAAACAACACAACAATTTAAAATAAAAAACTTATTGCATAAGCAGGTGGGAAATCTTTCGGGAGGATATAAAAGAATTACATCAATTGCCTGCGCCTTGGCCATCAATCCAAAAATTCTTTTTTTTGACGAACCATTAACAGGAATAGATATTCATACAAATCAGATGATATTACAGATGTTGCAACAACTAAGAAAGAAAATGACAATAATTTTTACAACTCATTCAATCAAAGAAGCAGAAAATCTTTGCGATTATGTTTTTTTTATTGATAAAGGCAAATGTTTTCTGCAAGGCAAGACAAATAATATTATTCAAAATTTTGTAAAACAATACGGGCAAAATATTATTATAAAATTTGATAATCCAAAAGATACTCACAAAATTGAAAAATATTTTAAAAAATCTAATTTAAGTATCTCTAAAATGAAATATTCTGGAAAAAATCTACAATTAAATGTATTAGATCCAAATTTTGGTATCAAAGATATTTTCAATTTGTCAAAAAAAACGTCAATTGATGTTTGTGACATACAAATTAAACAACCTAATTTAGAAAGTGTTTTTAATAAGGTCTATAAAAAATGAGATTAAGTAAAATAATTATAAAAGAATTTAAACAGATATTAAAAGATAAAGGGTTTTTATTAACTCTTGTTTTTGTTCCTTTAATTTTAATGATTATCTTTGGTTATACTTTTCAATCCGATATTAAAAATCTTGATACTGTAATTATTGATAATGATAATTCTACTTATTCCGAAAGTATTAAGCAATCTGCCAAGAAATCAGAATATTTTCATATTCTTGATGAAAAAATGTCTTTAGAAAAAGCAAAACAGCAGTTAAAATTAAGTAAAATACGTTCTATAATTATTATTCCTGAAGATTTTGCTGATAAATTGGATAATGCCGAAAGAGCAAATATGAAAATTTACATAGATTCCTCGGATTATACAATTTATAATGTTGTTAAATCTGCCTCAGGACAATTATTAAAAGATTCTTTAAAAGATGTGATTAATTTAATTGTAGAAGGATTAGAAACTGAAAAAGATATTAACAAAGAAAAAATTGAAGAAATAAACATCTTAACCGATAACCTCAAGCTAAAAGCAGACAGAACTAAGGATAATCTGGATGCTCTTTTATACGATTTTGATAATTTTGATAATCGACTTGATGAGATGAATCAATCAATTTCAAATTTAGAAAATTCTTTGCGCAATTTACCTGTCGATCCGGAAATTGTTAATAAAGTATCAGAAATTAAAACAGAGTTTACTGATTTACAAAATATAGTTCATAATTACGAAAAAGATATTAAAAGAAATCGCAACGACATTGATAATATTAAAATTGATTATGATTTAATAAAAACTAAAGTTACAAATATTGATGTTCAATTGGAAACCCTTAAAAAAGGATTTTTATCATTTCCAATTGAGCTTGAAAAACGATTTGAATATGGAGAAATTTCATACTTTCAGTATCTTGCTCCTGGTGTAATTTCCTTGATTTTATTCTTTATCGGAATATCTTTAACCTTACTTAATTTAATCGAAGAAAAACAAACAAAGACCTTATATAGGATGATGACGACGCCCGTAAATAAATGGGAAATCTTCTTTGGTAAGTTTTTTCTATTTTTTGTTGTGGGAATTTTTGAAGCTGGATATATAATGTTAATTTCAATTTATTTTTTCAATGTTAGTATTGCCGGAAATTTATTGTATGTTTTTTATATTTTAGTTGTACTGATGTCTTCTTCTATAGGACTTGGTCTGATGTTATCTGAATTTGTAAAAACAACGAGACAAGCATTTATGTGCGGTCCTTTAATTATTATTCCTTCAATTCTTATTTCTCAAACTTTTTCTCCAATAGAAGTTATGCCCCAATTTATGAGATATTTTGCTTATTTAACTCCAATGTATTATTCTAATGTTGCCTTAAGAGAAGTTATCATTAAAGGTTCATCATTGGAAGTGATATATCCCCAGATTCTTATCCTGACATTATATGCTTTTATAACAGTTATATTAGGAGCATTAATATTTAAAAAGAGAATAGAATAATTAAAAACCGCAACATATTTATGTAAAGTTGCGGTTTTTTGAAAGGTTAATTTTTCGTCACGATTTCAATTCGGATCCGATCGCCGGATTTGATTGTCAATTGATCAAGTGGGTAATCGGGCATTTGATCATTATACCAACAAGTCCATCCATCGTTTTTCTGATGGGTTATTCCGTTGATTTCACTAAGAAACCAACCCTCTTGTCCATCAGAAAATTTTCGATGACCTGCTGTATAACTGTTAATTATTCCTTTATTATACATTTTCTCCATCAGTTTAGGAAAACTGATGGGAGGGTTGACTGCCACAGTTGTGGAAATGATAGTTGTGCTGTTTCCCCGGATATCTCTAACAACAAAGCGGATTTGATTTTGTTCAGAATCGATGTTGATAGTAGCAGTTGATTTTTCGCTACCAGTAGAACAGCCAGAAGTTAAAACCGAGCCCAAAAGAGGGATACCTAATAAAACAAAAAATACTATTTTCAAAAAATCCCCTCGGCTCATTTTTTGATTGTTGTCCTTTTTGTTAATTTGCTGGCGTGAATTACTCACGCAAATCACCATCCTTTCTTAAAAATATATGTAACATCAAATTAGCAGATTTTATAATCTCTGTAAAGTTTATGTCAAATAAAAAATATCAACATATCTAAAACTGTTCAATTATGATATAATTTTATTGACCGAGAAATAAGTATTTTAATGATTAAATTATTAATTTCAGTGTGTAGATATGTGTTCATATTTGTGTAATTCTGTGTATAAGGAGGAATATGCAGATCTCTGATGAGCAGTTAAAAGATATTGTTGTTCAGTCAAAATTAGTTAAGCTGGAAGAGTTGGAAAAAGCTTTTAAAAAAGCTCAAGCCCAAGAAAAAGATTTGGGCGATATTTTAGTTGAAGAAGGATTGATTTCCGAGGAATATTTAACTAAAACAATTGCCGAAACGCTAGGTATAGATTATGTTGATTTATCAAACATCAAAGCTTCTAAAGAAATACTGAATTTGATTCCTGAGGAGATGGCTCGGGTTCACCGTATTATAGCTTTTAAAAAAGAAGATAATATTTTATCTCTGGCTATGGAGAATCCGAGCGATTTTGAAACTATTGATTTTATCAGAAAAAAAACTGGTTTTAATATCAAACCTTTTTTAGCGAGTTCCCGAGATTTGGATAAAGCACTAGGATATTATAAAGCAGATATTCAGAAAGATTTTGCCAAAATCATCAAAGAAAATATCGCCAAGTCAAAAGTGGCTGTTCCAGAAGAAGAACCAAAAGGAATTGGTAAAGTTGCCCAAGATGTACCAGTGGTAAAGATTATTGATACTCTTTTGGAATATGGAGTAGCCCAAGATGCTTCTGATATCCATATTGAAAAAAGAGAAGATAAAACAAAAATCAGATTTAGAATTGATGGAGTATTACACGATATTATTGATTTACCTAAAGAAATTGATGAAGTATTAGTTGCCAGAATTAAAATTTTATCTCGTTTAAAGATTGATGAAACCCGCTTGCCACAAGACGGACGTTTCAAATTTTCTCGAGGAAAAAAAGATTTTGTTTCACTTCGTGTATCAATTATTCCTTCTTTTTATGGTGAGGATGTAGTTTTGAGAATTCTTAAGGAATCCCAAAGAGTTCTGACATTAAACGAATTAGGTCTGACCGGAAAAAATTTAGATATTGTCAAAGGAGCCATGGAAAAACCCTATGGAATGATTCTAGTAACTGGGCCTACTGGTTGTGGTAAAACCACTACATTATATTCAATTTTAAATATTTTAAATACTCCACAAGTTAAAATCTGCACTATTGAGGACCCAATTGAATATGGTGTTGAAGGAATTGAACAGACTCAGGTTAAACCAGAAATTAAGCTGACTTTTTCCAATGGGCTGAGATCATTCTTACGCCATGACCCAGATATCATTATGGTTGGTGAGATCCGTGACACTGAAACGGCAGAAATTGCTATTCATTCTGCCTTAACTGGACATTTGATGTTGTCGACTCTTCATACTAATGATGCGGTCGCGGCAATTTTTAGATTTATTGATTTAAAAGTTCAGCCATTTTTACTGGCCTCAACTTTAAATATTATTGCTGCTCAGCGGTTAGTAAGAAAAATCTGTCAAAATTGTATTGAAAGTTATATTCCAGATAAAAAAATGCTTGAATCTTTAGGAATTAAATTTGATCAAAAGATTAAATTTTATCGCGGCAAAGGTTGTCCGCAATGCAACAATACCGGTTATAAAGGAAGAGTTGGTATTTATGAGGTTTTAAATATCACTAATACAATTTCTGAAATTATCAATAAAGGTACAACACTAGAGGAAGTTAAAAAACAAGCTGCCAAAGAAGGAATGATTTTTATGCATCAAGATGGAATTGATAAAGCCAAAGAAGGAATTACGACCTTGGAAGAGGTGATGAGAGTAACTAAGGCATAAATACACAAATACACAGATTTCACAAATTACACAAATTTGATAAAAAATAATTATTTTAAAACAAATAAATGAAATTTGGGTTGATGATTTTAAAAACTAAAAATGATTTAATATTAAAAGAATAACTAAAAAAATCTGTGTAATCTGTGTGATTTGTGTATTGGTGTATTATGAATTTTTACTACGAAGCAATTGGGGAAAATAACGAGATCATAAAAGACGAAAAAGTCGCCTCTTCTGAGGATGAAATCGCCAGTTTTTTGAAATTGAAAAAATATACCATTATTACTATTGAAAAAGAAGAAGAATCAAAATCAAGTTCATCAAAAATTTCAGAAATATTTTCCAGCGGAGTTAGTATTAATGAAAAAGCCAATTTTACCAGAAATTTGGCAACAATGATTAAATCCGGTCTTCCTATAGCTGAGGCAATTGGTATAATAGCTGAAGATAGTAAGTCAAGAAAATTCAAAACAATTTTAACTGAAATCAAATATGATTTGGAAAGTGGCCGTCCTCTTTCTCAGGCATTAGCAAAATACCCACAAGTTTTTGATAAAATTTTTATTTCTTTAATTGGTGCAGGAGAACTTAGTGGTAAGATACCAGATGTTCTTACTAGTCTATTTAAGTATATAACTAAAGACATAAGATTGAGAACTAAAATTATTTCTGCTTTTACTTATCCAATTGTTGTTTTAATAGCTTTAGTGCTAATGGGTTTTGTCATGCTAATTTTAGTAGTGCCAAAAATTTTGGAGGTGTTCACTAGAATGAAAATTGATCTTCCTTTACCATTAAAAATCCTTCAGTTTATAACAATGCTTTTTATTCAATTTTGGTATATTTCCTTTCCAATATTAATATTAATATTAATTGGAATAATAATATTTTTTAAATCTAATTTAGGAAAAAAATTCTGTTCATTCATAATGCGCAAAACTCCATACCTTTCCAAATTATCTAAAGCTTATGATATGGCTAGAATTACATCAACTTTATCACTTTTATTACGTTCTGGAGTACCAATGACAGATTCATTACGGATTGTATCTGTAGGAGTTGTTGATATTGATTTAAAACAAGTTATAAAAGATACTGAAAAACAAGTTAAAGAGGGTAAATCTTTATCCAAAGCTTTTAGTAATCATTCTAAACAAATTCCCAATATGTTGATAAAAATTACTAAAGTAGGAGAAAAATCCGGGAAAATGGATCAAGTATTGGCAGAATTAGGTCAATTTTACGATGAACAAGTCGATAATATGTTGAAAACCATGTCTGATTTAATTGAGCCAGCCCTAATGTTGATTGTTGGTTTGGTGGTTGCTGCATTAGTATTATCAATTATTAGTCCGATTTATGGTTTGGTGGGAAGTTTTTCCGGACAATAATAATCAGCTTTTTAGGAAAAAATATTATGGATAAGCAGAAAAAATTTTCTAAACTTAAAAATGAATTTTTAGATATTGCAGCGCACGATTTAAGAACGCCAATGTCAGCGATTAAGGGTTATGTCGATATGATGTTAAGTGGAGATTTTGGGAATGTTCCAGATAAATTGAAAATGCCTTTGTCTGAAATTGCCATCGCATCAAACAGAATGATTAAACTTATCAATGAATTTTTAACAATTAGCAGAATTGAACAGGGCAAAATTACTATCATATCTAAAAAAATCAATTTAACATCAATGATAAAATCAATAACAAAACAGATGGGGATACTTGCAGAGAAAAAGAACTTAAGATTTTGTGTTCCAAAATTATCAAAGGATGTTTGGGTGATGACGGATCCAGATAAAATTTATCAAGTAATTGTAAATTTGCTTGATAATGCAATTACATACACTGATAAAGGTTCTGTAACTTTAACTGTAAAATCGGATAAAAATGTTGCTGTTCTGTCAGTATCAGATACGGGGCGGGGAATCAGCGAAAAAGATCAGAAAGAATTATTTAATAAATATCATCAAGTTTCAAAAAATAAAAAAATAAATAATGGCAAGGGATCCGGATTGGGATTGGGGCTTTATATTTCCCGTTTAATTATTGAAAAATGTAAAGGTAAAATCTGGGTGGAAAGCCAAATAGGCAAAGGATCTAAATTTAGCTTTACACTACCCTTGGCGGATAATTATAGAAAGGAATAGTATGGCAAAAGTTTTAATGATTGAGGATGATGAATTATTGGTAAAGATGTATTCAACAAAATTATCAATGGAAGGATTTGAAGTTGATAAAGTATTAGACGGACAAGAAGCACTGGAGAAATTAGAAAAAAATGATTATGATATTATCCTTTTAGACCTTATGCTTCCAAAAGTTGATGGTTTTGAAGTTTTAGAAAAACTACGTGTCTCAAGTTGGCCAACTGCTAAAAAGCCAGTAGTTGTTTTTTCAAATTTAGGTCAACAAACTGATATTGATAGAGCCAAAAAATTGGGAGCAAATGATTATTTGGTAAAAGCAAATCTTACACCGAATGAGGTGGTGGAAAAATTGCGGGAACAGATGAAATAAATTCAGAATGCAGAATATAGAATTCAGAATTAAATTCAATATTTAATATTCATAATTCAACATTCAGGGGAGGGGCAATAAAAATCCAAAATTCAAAATTCCCTCCAATTCGGCGGGCAGGCAAAGTTCAAAATTTCGGATTTACCTTAATAGAATTATTAGTTTCTATTGGTCTTTTTGGCATAATTTTAACTGGTTCTTGGGTTTCATATTTAAATTTTCAACGTTCTCATAGTTTAGATTCTTACTCCACTCAAATTTTATCAACCATCTATCAAGCGCAAAATCAAGCCATGAGTCGAATGTGTACTGAAAATTGTGATACAGCGGAAAACGGAGAGAATTTCTCTATTTATTTTGATATATTGAATAATAAAATAATTTTATATCGCGGCATAATTTTTAATCCATCTGATGATTATAATTTGGAAATCGTTCTGCCAGATAATTTAACTTTATCTACTGATTTGCCAGTTCAATCTAATATTGTTTTTGCCAAAGTTACAGGAGAGGTGAGAAACTTTGAGGTTGATAATAATATATTTACTTTAAGCGAAAATACTTCAGGAGAAATAAAAAGTTTTACAATAAACAGAGTGGGAATTATTGATATAAATTAATAATATCAAAATCCAAATGTCAAATGACAAATCAAGCCCAAAATCTAAATGATTAAAAATAATTTGTCATTAAATCATTTGAGCTTCAATTGACATTTGTAATTTGAGTTTTGAAATTTCAAGAATAACAATGAAACAATATAACAATGTAACAATTTATTCCAGAGGTCAAATCCTTATTGAACTTATAATTGCCACTGCTTTGGCAGGAATTATTATTAGTTCAATAATTGGTTTATTTGTTGATATTGGTCAAACACAGCTTGTATCTTTAGAACAAACTCAGGCAGAGGAATTTGTTGAAGAGGCAATTGGATCACTTTATTCAATTCACGAACGTTCATGGAATAATTTGATAAATTATACATTCCCCGTTCACCCAATCAATAATAATGGAGTTTGGGAGCTATCAGAAGGTCAAGAGATTATTGATGAAAACTACGTTCGTGAAATTAATATAGAAGCAGTTTATCGTAACGCTATTACTGGAGAAATTGTTGATTCCGGAGTTGAAGATCCATCAACCAAAAAATTCATCATTACAGTTTCATGGCAAAAACCGAGGTCATTATCAATCACCAAAGAAATATATTTAACTCGTTATCAGAATAATACAAATTGGATTCAAACTACCCATCAAGATTTTAATAATGGCACGGCAAACAATATTCAAGTAACAAATGACAGTGGCGGAGAATTGATTTTAGATTATGGTGAAGGAGAAGGGGAGCATACCGGTAATAAATTTTCTGTTTTTGAAAAAAGTAATACTTCTAATTTAAATGATACCAATAAAAAAATCTCTTATCGTTTTACAGCTCAGGATTCAAAAGAAGTTCGGGCCATTAGAGTTTATATTAATGATGCTCATAGTATTCCTCCAATTTACAGATATGGTTTGCAAGCAGATGATGATGGTAGCCCTAGTGGACAATGGTTGGGAGATAATCAACAAGGTTATAACGATTTTTGGTCTTTTTTGTCAATTTGGCATCAAATTTCTTTAAAAGAATATGTTGATATTGAAGAAGGTGAAATTTATCATCTGGTAATTGAACATAAATCTGGCAAAATTAATCAAGGCCATTATATTAACTTGCGAACCTTAAAGCCACTTAATAAAATTGTTCCTTATGATGGTTCTGATGATGAAAATTTAATGATTCGCTATTCTGAAGATAATGGTCTTTCTTGGGCTGATGTCAACGAAACACCGGTTTATGTAATCGTTTATGACGAATGGACACCAAGAGAGGCATCTGGTAATCCCTATTACAAAACAGCTGATGGCAGTATTTATGGTAATAAATATAAAGGAGAGATATTTACTTATTCAGAGGAAACGGAATTTATCAGTCAGGTTGGCGCTTATGTATTTTTGAAAAAGGGTACACCAAGCCAACCGCAAGACGATTTATATATTGTCATAAAGGATTTAACCACAAGAGAAATATTAATTGATCAAATATTTGTAGCTAGAGATGATGTTAGTACAGATTTTCAATTAAAAGAAACCATATTTGATCCAGCGTTGCCAATGGTTCAAGGGCATCAATATAGATTATATTTTTATTCCAATGGTACAGCCCATAATCGAGCTTATCAATTAGGTGTTGCCGAAAATTGGGATTTTCCATTATTTAATGCGATTAATTATTTTGGATCAGATGCCCAATATAGCAGAAGTAATGACGCTGGAAACAAATGGAAAGAATATAATAATCGTGATACTATGTTTCGTTTTTCGGTTTTAGCTGATACTGGTTATTTTTCCAATGGAGAGTATATTTCTTCCACTTTTGACGCCGGGGATTTAATTTCATTTAATCGAATTTTTTGGACGGAATTAATAAATCCTGGAATTACTAACGTTGAATTTCAAATTGCTGCAAATATCGATAATTCTACTTGGAATTTTGTTGGACCAGATGGAACTTCTGCTACTCGTTTTACAAATCCGGATGGAGAAACGATACCAATTAGTGCTGTCCTAGGTAGATATATTAAATATAAAATTTATATGACAACAACGGACAATGAACAAACCCCGATTGTATATGATGTATCAATTAACTACTCACCTTAATTCAGCTTCTTAGGAATTAGCTTCTTAGCTTTTTAGGAAAATCAATCTAATAAGCTAATAAGCTACCAGTCTGTCGAGGAGGTAGGCAACCTACAAGCCAAAAAAGGATTTATTTTTTCTAATAAGCTAAAAAGCTACAACCT
>DAOVQR010000138.1 GCA_030628575.1 bacterium | reverse complement strand
TCATAACCAACGTATCATAATTTTTAATATGTGACATCTCGTGTGCTATCACACCTTCTAACTCACGTTTATTTAATCTTTCCAATAATCCTGTGGTTACGGCGATTGAGGCATGTTTGGGATCACGTCCGGTGGCAAATGCATTTGGTGATATATCATCAATTACATAAATTTTCGGTTGCGGCAAGCCAGAGACAATAGTTAAATTTTCCACTAATCGATATAATCTAAGATATTGTTTTCGAGGAGCCTCTTTAGCACCAGATAAAGCCAAAGAAATCTTATCAGACCACCAATAACTGGCGAATGATTGAAATAAGGCAATGCCAATCGCCAAATACAAAATCCATTGCTCATTATATTGATAAGAAAAAAACCAACCCACACCAATCACTAAGCCAATAAAAAAAGCAATCATCAAAAACGAGTTTCTTTTGTTAGAATCAATTTGTGAATACATAATAAATATATCTCACTAATATAATTTTCCGAATTATCCCTAAAAATCCCTAATAAATTTAATTCGGGATTGTTTCGGGAATATTCGGAAATAAAAAATTAGTGAACTATTTTTAGATTTTTATCTTCTCGGCAAATTGACCGATCACGGGCAATGGTTGTTTTTTGCCACCGAGAGCATTAATAATACCCATAATGAATAAAATAAATGCAAATAACCAACCAATAGGACTAATAACCCATCCGAGAATTGGAATGACTACAATAAAACTGAAAATCACTTCGAAAATAAACAGCACCATTCCTTGTTTGGCATGATACTGAGCAAATGGAGAATCCTTTTTAGCCAACAACGGAATTAAAAATAGAATTCCCAAATAGCCAATTGCCGCAATGGCTTTGTTTTCTTCAACATCTTTACTGCCTCCTTCTGAAGATACAGTTTCTTTTTTTTCTTCCTCTATCATTTATAACCTCCACTCCTGTATCGCGATCCTATAAAATAGGAAGCGAGTTCAGGAAGTCCGCCAACCTGTCCTCCATAGCATCTCGGATGCCTGCCCGCCGTAGTGAAATCTGTATTGAGAAGAGAAATAATCATCTAATTCTCAATGAGATTGAACGTAGGCGGGGAACACGGATGAACCGCGCCCGCAACGCTATGCGTAGCATTACGGACAGGTAATCCGAGTAAATACCGAGAGCAAAGGAGGAAAAACGTACTGTCATAATACGACGTAGTCGATTTGACAGTAAGTCTGTAGGCGGGCATTTCATTTAATTAATTTTTATTTTTTTGCGATTTTTCTTCCTTTTATGTTTTTGCGTCACTATTCATTCTTTTGCGGTTCTGATCCTTTTTGTGTTTTTGCGTCACCAAAATTGATCCTTCGATTTCACTCAGGATGGATTTTGACATTATTTGTCAAAATCCACTTTTACTGCTTCTTTCTCTCCTGCTTGTGCCTGAAATAATTCTTTCTTTTTGAATCCTAATGAATTGGCAATTAAATTATTGGGAAAGATTTCAATTTTGATATTAAAATCTCTCACATTACCATTATAAAATCTACGAGCTGCTTCAATTTTATCTTCAGTATCAGTTAATTCCTCTTGTAATTGCAAAAAATTCTTACTGGCTTTCAAGTCAGGATAATTTTCTGCCACCGCAAATACAGATTTCAAAGCTTCGGTCAGCATATTTTCTTTTTGAGCTTTGGCAGGCATTCCTTTGGCTTTCATTGCTTCGGTTCTAGCTAAGGTCACCTCTTTAAATACAGATTTTTCATGCTTGGCATAACCTTTAACACTTTCCACTAAATTGGGAATTAAATCATATCTTCGTTTAGTTTGTACGTCAATATCACTGTATGCTTCATTTGTTCTGTTTTTTAAACTAATTAAACCATTATAAACAGCAATAAGCCAAATTAATACTGCTCCCACTAAACCTAATAAAATCCATACAATAATCATAATAAACTCCCTATTTTAGCTAGTTAGCTTGTAGCTTCTTAGCTTTAAAATTGAATTACGAAGTATGAATTATGCATAATTCCTAATTCATAATTCCTGATTCTTCCTAAGAAGCTAATTCCTAAAAAGCTGTATTTATATTATAACACATACTTAATTATTTTTTAACAACTTTGTTAGCTTCAACTTTGATTTTTACTTTTATTTTTATATTATTTCCTAAATCCAATTCCACGTAATGTTCACCAATTTCTTTAATTGGTTTCATTTTAACTTTAGATTTTTCAATTTTTAGTTTTTTCGCTACATCAACTGCCACCACAGATCCAAATAATTTCCCGCTCTTCCCTGCTTTTGCTTTTATAATAATTTTTTTAGATTGATAATTTTCAGCCAATTTCTTCAATTTATCAATTTCTTTTTGGCGAGTTTCTCTTTCTTGTTTGAGTTTTTTAACAATCTTTTTTGCTTCAAGATCGTCAAATTTCACAGCCAACTTTTTGGGAAATAAATAATTTCTCGCATATCCTGATGCAACTTCTATTTCATCTCCTTTCAAATGTTTTTCTACATCCTCCTTAAAAACAACCTTAACAGTTTTTTTCATGGCAACTCCTAATAACTATAGACATCACATTTCGTAATCGGACTAAGATGTCATCCTTGTATATTAAATATAGAAAGTAATTTAAAAATAAGTCTATGATATGATAAATATCAGAGAGAGCCAGATTGTCATCCTTAGGGTTCTAGCCCTTTAATTCAGTCTCTGGTCCCTCTAATATTTATCGGAAG